>JAMJFV010000017.1:0-4029 GCA_023544495.1 ANME-2 cluster archaeon | reverse complement strand
AGGTAATCTTCCAGGCCCTTATCGTCCTTTTTATCAACGAGCCGCATGATCTGGCCCTGGGTTGCGGCATCCAGTCCTGTGAACAGGGTCCTGATAATGCCAAGGTGCCCGACATTGAGTTCGCCGTCCACGCCTGCATCTTTGAGCATCCGGCAGGCCAGAGCTATGACCTCGGCGTCGGCTTCAGGCCTGGGACTGCCTATAAGCTCGGCGCCGAACTGCCAGAATTCCCTGAACCGTCCCTTTTGGGGGCGCTCGTACCTGAAACAGTTATCAAAATAATAGAGTTTCACGGGTTTTGACGCACGCTGGAGCTCGTTGACGTACATCCTGACCACGGGAGCGGTAAGTTCGGGACGCAGGGCCATCTCACGGCCCCCCTTATCCTTGAAGTTGTAGAGTTCGCCCAGGATGCCCTCACCGGATTTTACCGTGAAGAGCTCTATCTGCTCGAAGGTGGGGGTCTTGATCTCGTTGTAGCCCCACTGTATGGCTGTCTGCCGGAGTCTGGTCTCGATGAATCTTCGCTTGCGGTTCTCGTCGGGGAGGAAGTCCCTGGTTCCTCTGGGTTTCTGGATCATCATGTGCGGGTCTCCATTGGTCAGGGTGTGATACGTACGTTATATGAAATAGGTTTTGTTATGAGTACTCTATTCTTGGAGTACATGAAGAGCAGGAAAATTCGACATGTAGCATCTTCCAATGATACATGGGATCAATAGCTTGATCGATCCTTTACTTTTTAATCGGATTTTTGCTGGTATTTATCAAGTCAGTAGATAGTTTAATATTTTTCAAAAATCAATAACTCGTTTGGAGGTTGGTAACTATGGCTGAATTACCGGATGATGCTGTGAAGATGTTCTCGAATGAAAATTGTGATAAAGATAAACCGCTGGTATGGATATCTACGGTCAGTAGGGATTCCATGCCATATAGCGTACCTGTCTGTTTTACCAGGATCATTGATAACGATAAGATCTTAATTGCGGTAAATTTCATTACCAAGACAGTAAAAAATATCACAATGGGATCCATGGTAACTGCAAGTGTAGCCATTCCCTTTACCGGATATATGGTCACCGGCAAGGGTGAGATAATCACCAGCGGGGATCTGTTCGATGATGTAGCCGAACGGGTCAAAGCCCGGTTCGGCGGGAAGATCGAATCCAAGGCAGCAATTCTGATACAGGTCCAGAAGATATTTAAATTAACACCCACAGCTGGTAAGAAAGAGATCACATAATTAATCCAGATGATTAACAGTTAAATTTTCTCACAATCAATCCTTTTGCACCAGACTTAAATTTAGTAGTCCATGGTGCGCTATTTTATATTTTTTCACAGCTTCGATCACTGCCACATCTTTGTATCCGGGATCAAATATGCTCAAAGATAGCGATTGTGAACCGCGAATTTCCAATTCAATCCATTTATATCCCATTCTTTTTAACCTCAATAGCTCCCCCCTCAGTACAGACGGGCACTCCCACCGGCAGGTCCAATACCTTCAATCATAACGCTCCTCACCCCCATCCCCCATTATGTCCCTCCATCGTTATGCAGATTTCAACATTTGTCTCCGGAGATGTTTTCCCGGTCAGGAAACGTATTTATCTCAGGTCCCGGCTGTACTCACTCGATAAGATTAATAGTTCTCATTTCAATTCTACTCAGTATGAAAGATAAACTGGGGAGCGAAGATGTCCTGTGGGACCTTACCCACCTGTATCAGGGCCAGAATGATGAAAATATCGAAACCGACATCGACTCTGTCAAGAAAAGGGTCACAGCATTTTCAACACACTATAAAGGAAACCTGATACGTATTTCCCCGGATGAACTGCTCGAAGCCGTGACCGAGATGGAAGACATCTATCAAAAATCAGTACGCATCAGCACATTCGCATACCTCAATTTTACCACACGCACGAATGACGCCCAAGCAGGCGCATTCCTGCAGAAGGTCCAGGAGATCTTAGCCTGGGTCCAGAAGGAGATATTGTTCTTTGACCTGGAATGGGCTTCAATGCAGGATGACAAAGCCCGGACTCTTCTCGATGACCCCTTGATCCAGAAATACCGGCACTACCTTGAAAAGCTCAGGAAATATCGCCCTCACCAGCTAACAGAGATTGAAGAGAGACTTCTGGCAGAACTCTCACCGACCGGAACAAGTAGCTGGAACAAGCTTTTTGAAAAGGTACTCTCACAGATGAAATTCGGGGAAACGGGACGGGCTGAAGAGGAAGTACTCTCAGACCTCTACAATCCGGACAGGGAGATACGAATACAGGCTTCACATGATCTCACCGGAGGACTGTCATCTCAGCTTCACATACTGACCCACATATTCAACAACATCCTGGCTGACAAGATGATCATGGACAGGCTGAGGAAGTACCCTGAATGGATCAGTTCCATGAACCTTGACAATGAGCTGGATGAAACGATAGTAATGGCACTGGTGGATGCGGTAACAGCCAGGTATGACATCCCCCGGAGATATTACCGCCTGAAAAAAGCCCTGCTCGGATACGATGAGCTGTTCGATTACGACAGGTACGCACCGTTGCCCACATCTCCTGAAAGGACCGTGCCCTGGAATGAGGCCAGAGAGATAGTCCTCCAGGCTTACCATGATTTCTCCCCCGAAATGAAGGATATCGCCCAAAAATTCTTTGACGGCAATTGGATACATGCACCCGTTATGCCGGGGAAGAGGGGGGGCGCCTTCTCTGACCCCTGCACACCCGAGGTACATCCCTATGTTATGCTCAATTACATGGGAGACAAGCGGGATGTTGAAACCATGGGTCATGAACTTGGCCATGGTGTCCACCAGTATCTTGCAGGCAGGCAGCAGGGATTCCTGAACAGCAGCACGCCACTTCCCATGGCTGAGACAGCATCGGTCTTCGGGGAGATGCTGGTGTTTCGTTCGCTGATGGACAAAGCAAAGACAAAGGATGAAAAACTGAGTCTACTGACGAATAAACTTGAGCAGATATTTGCAACGGTGTTCCGTCAGGTCGCCATGAACCGCTTCGAAAATATCATCCATAATGAGAGACGCGATGTTGGCGAGCTCTCCTCACAACGGTTCGGAGAATTGTGGATACATACCCAGAAGGAGATGTTCGAGGATACGGTCACGCTCACCGGGAACTATAACGTGTGGTGGAGTTATATCCCACATTTTCTCGAGTCACCCGGCTATGTATACGCATACGCCTTCGGTGAATTGCTGGTCCTTTCCCTGTACAAACGGTTCATGGAAGAAGGAGAGGGATTTGTTCCGAAATATATGGAATTGCTTGCCTCAGGCGGGAAGGATACACCTGCGAAACTGCTTGAGGGTTTCGGGATACGACTCGATGACGCGGGTTTCTGGCAGGATGGACTGGATATTATTGACGGGATGCTGGAACAGGCAGAAAAGCTGGTGACGGGACCGTAAGGACTATTTTTCGATACACAACAGGTGCGCCAGGACCATCCTGGCTCAATCGCTCCTCCCAAAAACACCGACCCAATCACCAGGTACGAAATCTATCTTCCCGATATTCCGGAATAAATCCTGTCTTCGTCCCATCACCTATTTAATACTCCACATTAGTATAACCCCTGATGCATAAACCCGAACTATTGGCACCGGCCGGAAGTAAAGATGCGCTTATCTCAGCAATTGAGAATGGAGCCGATGCCGTATATTTTGGCGGAGAGGCTTTTGGTGCAAGGCATGATGCCGGTCTTTCACTCGAAGAACTTAAATGGGCTATTGATCACACCCATATTAACAAAGCAAAAGCATATGTCACAGTCAACACCCTTGTCAAGGACCCGGAGTTCAAAAGGCTCAGTGAATATATACAATTTCTCTGCAATGCAGGAGCAGATGCAGTCATAGTGCAGGATATGGGCATTCTGAAACTGATAAAGGACTATCTCCCGCAACTGCCTGTCCATGCCAGTACACAGATGACCATCCATAATTCAGAGGGTGTGCAATTCCTTGAGGACATGGGA
>JAMJFV010000179.1 GCA_023544495.1 ANME-2 cluster archaeon | reverse complement strand
CGTATTCTTTTAATTTTGGTTATCCAACTGAAAAAAAAGAAAATATGTTAGAATTAATAATTGAATCATACTCAAATGAAGGAGACCTTGTTGCCGACTTATTCTGCGGTTCAGGCACCACTGCCGCCGTTTCCGAAAAACTCGGGCGGCGCTGGATAACGTCTGACCTGTCCAAAACTTCAATACAGGTAGCAAGAAGCAGACTTGTGAACCAGAATGCTGCGCCTTTCATTGTCCAGAACCTCGGCAACTACCAGCGCCAGCTCATCTACCTCAAAGACGTGAAGCTCAAAGAGATGTACAACATCGTCCTGAAACTCTACGGTGCCGTGCCCCGTGATGACTGGCAGGGTTTCGGAACCAAAAAGGACGAAAAGGACACCCTTGTCTACGTGTCTGAACCAGACAGGCCGGTTACTGGCAAGAAAGCCATCGAACTTGCAAAAAATGCTGCCACAGCAGACGGCAGAGGCTACAAACGGCTGGTCATACTTGCCTGGGATTATGAATACAATTTTGAAGAGGACTTTGCAAGGCTCAGGAAAAATACAAAAGCAAAACAGCTGGCAGCAGTCGAGTTCAAGGTCATACCCTCTGACGTGTACCGCTATCTCAGGAGTACAAACGTGGGTGATGTGTCCATTGCCGATAAGATCACATTCTACCAGAAACCGTATCTGCGATTGGGTGAGCCGCAGGTCAAGGGTATGAGTGAGGATTCGGTAACAACCACCATCAAAATAGACCAGTATGTGATACTTGACATTCCGCTCAAAGATGAGCTGAAAAGACCTGAGATCGAAGAAATGCTGCACAACAACTTCCCTGCACTCATTGATTTCTGGACTGTGGACTGGGACTATGACGGCGAGGTCTTCAGAAGTAAATGGCAGGCAATACGGGACAGGAAGAAGGGTGAACCAGTACCCATTATTGCAGATGCAAATCTTAAAAGAGGCAAGAAATACACAATTGCAGTAAGGGTGGTTGATGTATTCGGGAATGATGCATCAGCAATAAAAGAACTTGACCTGAGGTAGGGCCATGGCAAAGAAAAGCTCAAAAACCGAACTGTTCGGAAAGCACCCCCTTGCAAGCTCAATAGAACCGGTAATACAAGAATGGTCTGAAAACGGATATCCTGCCGTCAAGGGAAAACAGATAACCCACATCACCCGGGAACTTTTCAACTACTGGTTTTCGGAAGGGGTGCATGAAGGCGAATGCTTCTTTGAATGCCAGCAAAGAGCCATAGAATCTATTGTCTATTGCTACGAGATACTTGAAATCCCATCCGTAAGTACGCTTTTTGAGACATTCTCCAAAGAATTGCTTGAAGACAAAAACCTTCGTCATGGCATCGAAACCATCAAACACCCGCGATATGCCGTGAAAATGGCAACAGGAACCGGTAAAACATGGGTAATGAATGCTATAATCATCTGGCAGTACTTTAACCGTGTGAAACTGGAAGATGAACGGTTTGTATCCCATTTCGCACTTGTAGCGCCCGGAAATATTGTCTATGAGCGGCTGCTTGATTCGTTTTTAGGCAAGGTCAGGAATGAAAAAAGACAACCCAGGACCATTGATATCAACCGCAAACTGTTCATGCCGGATGATTGGAGGCAGGATTTTCATCTCTCTGTATTCACAAAAAATGACCTGCAAGAAAATGTTCCATACACTGATTCACCATTTATTCTTATAACCAACTGGCATCAATTGACTGATACATCAAGGAAAAAAGGAGAAACTCTTTCAGAAGCACTTGGCATCGACATGAAAAGTGACTCCATATCCCTGCGTGTCGAAAGATTCATGGATTTCCTGACATACAACAACGACCTCATGATAATCAACGATGAGGCGCACCATGTACACAACGCAACAGACTCAGAACTGAAACGCTGGCAGGAATCCATAGAAATACTGCGAAACAGGATGGAAGAAAACGATAAACACCTTTTCATCCAGTATGATTTCACAGCAACACCTTTCACAATAAAGGGAAAGAAAAAAGAGTTTTTTTCCCATGTTATTTATGACTACGGCTTAGTGGAAGCCATGCAGGATATGCTTGTAAAACAGATATTCATAGAAAAAAGCAGTTTCCTGTCAGGCAAGATACAGCAGCTTCCTGATAACAAGAAATTGATGATTACAGCATACAAAGACGATGCAAAAAATGTAATCGAATTATCAGAAGTCCAGAAGCACATGATAGATGTCGGTATCGCGAAACTGGAAAATCTACAGAAAGATTTTGAGACTCTGAAGATAAACAAAAAACCCGTGATGTTTGTAATGGCTGATAATAACGACGAAGCTGATGTGATTACCAACTACATAAAAGAAAAAGAAGATTCAAGCGGCATTCTTTTCGGGAATGAATCACGGGGAGAGCAGGTAATAGCCATTCATACAAAGAAAAAAGATACGCTCTCTGATGATGATTATAAAAAACTGAAAAATACTGTTTTTGCAAGTGATGATGCTTCAAGTCCTGTGCGAGTTATCGTTAGCGTTATGATGCTAAGGGAAGGATTTGACGTTAAAAATGTATGTGTTCTTGTTGTACTAAGGCGTTCAGATTCAGACCTTCTTACAGAGCAGGTAATTGGTAGAGGAATCAGGTTGATGTTCCCTGAACCTGAATATTTACAGGATAAGATTGAAAACTACACAAAATTAGTTGACAAAGAAAATTTGATCAATGCCTATGACCTGCTTTTCATAGTTGAACATCCAAAATACAATGACATTTATGACCAATTAACAAAAGCAGGAGCCCAGATAGCAAGTGGCAGCAGCATAGAATTATCACTTGATGCAAAAAGCGTATTAATTCATGTGGATGAAGAAAGAGTTAATAAATATGATATAGGCTGGCCAATTTCCTTAACCCATAAAACAGAGGAAGAACTGGATATTTCACAGTTTGACATATCAAAATTACCTTTATCACCTCAGCCATTTGAGGATATTCATCCAAGTAAGATTTTAATAACCGACTATCATCCAACCACACAATTCCGTTTAGAATGGGAACTACTTGATTCAAATTTTACTTATGGCGGATTTATACGGAATACTGTCCGGGAACTAATTGGTTCGAGAAAAGACAGCCGTGTGAGCTTATCACGTTACGCTCCAGAGATTGCAGGGGTGATAGACCAGTATGTTTCACAACATATGTTCGGAAGAAAAATCGATTTTTCAAATTTGGAAAATGTCGAAAAATTAAGAAACCAACAATTGGTCTACTATATTACAAACAAATTAAGAGAAGCCATCAACACTTTTCTGCAAAGTTATAAATCATACGATGTTATTGAAGCCGAATGGATTCGACTATCAGAATTCAAAGATTTAAAAATCCGAATGGAACGAGCCATCGAAACAAAAAAATGCCTTTACCCATCTCTTGATTTTCCATACAAGGGAGGACTTGAACGAAAATTTACGGTTGATATTTTAGAAAATGATCCTACTGTACTTTCATATGTAAAATTAAATCAATATGTTCATAAATTATCAATCCTTTACATAAATTCGATGGGGTATTTAGTGCCCTATTATCCTGATTTTTTAGTCAAAACGGAAGATATTATGTATATCGTTGAAACTAAATCAGCAAAAGATGCTAAAAACGATATTGATGTAAAAAGAAAGGCAATTGCTGCCGAGCAAAGATGTAGGGATATTTCAAAAATAAAAACAATTCCTCCAATAGTCCAACCCAGAGAATGGCAATACATTCTAATTCCACAGGACATTATGGAAGAAATGGAAGGGTCAGGATTTAAAAGTCTAATTGAAAGATGCGAAAGCAATTTAGCATTTTTGAAAATGAGTCAAGAATAAACCCAAATTCAAAGTAATAAAATGTCAACCGTTCTTTGCGTCCTTTGCGTTCTTTGCAGTGTAATATTACTTAAATTATATACTTTAATAGCCATAATACCACTCCCCGAACTACAACGTAATACAACCGTCCACACCAGGTCAGCAGCAGCAGGGACAGCGCAGGGGAGTGGAGAAAGGTGGGG
>JAMJFV010000178.1 GCA_023544495.1 ANME-2 cluster archaeon | reverse complement strand
GTGAATCCTCGTGGGTGCAAGCCAAACAGTGGCCAGACGGCCTGTCCGGGGCCGGCCCGGAGTTGGCGCTTAGCCGAATGCCGTTATACAGCGGACCACATTCTCAGGGAAGTGCCGCTAAAACAGAAGGGGGCTTACTATCCTCACTCATTTATCCATCTTGATCCTGTGCCCCTTACTCCCTTTCACAGACTTTTTTCTCATACCACTATGACATTTTTACCGGCATGCTTCCCGGTCCAGGTACTGACAAATTCCGAAGGTTCCATCGCAGGAAAAGCATCGATCAGACATACATCCCATTTTTCCACGATACCGCTGAGCTTACGCAAGTCTCCGAAATATACTTCTCCAGCCACCGCAGCCTGTTCTCCCTTCCTTGTTACCCTGGCCACCAGTAACGGCTCATCCCCCACCACAGGCAGGTTTTCCAGAGGCGTAATAACTTCCAGTTCCTTATCCACTCCCAGCAGCTCTTTGTTAACTTCAATGTTCAACAGCAGGTTCTCAATAGCAGGCCGCCAGGCATCATTGAACACAACCCTGCTGGCACCCGCCAGCAGAGACATAAGTCCCAGGGTACCGGGACCGCACATACCATCCACCACCACCCTGCCAGCCAGCAGACCCTCCATGTCAAGTTTTTCGAGTATATCCATCTTGTGGCGGTTATCAAATTCAATATGGATCTTGCTCTGGTTCTTATATATCACCAGTTCACCAAAAGTTGTCTGTGAAACATCACACCTCATATCACAACCCGCAAGCAGCGTGTATTCATGGGGGCTGGAGCCAGAGTCGACTAATCCCACGCTCTGGGCCTGCCCGCCCTTTCGCAATATCACTCCTTTGACCTCGGGTACCCGGTCCACAATATCTTCAGCCGCTGCCTGTCCTACAGTATCGGTTATCAGGACAATACTACCTGGCCCCAGCCTGGGCGGGTACATGATGGAAAATCCCCTGGAAATAAGCGGTGTACCTGTACGCGACAGTCCCACATCAGCACTCCGGTCCCCGTGTTCCATCATAATGGACAGGGCATGTGCCATTACTGCATCCAGGGGCCTGCGGCCACATAAACCGCACCGCAATGTGTCCGCATCGAAATTTCCCGCAGGTAGGCGGGGCAGGACTGCAAGAGCAGCATGCTTGTCCCAGCCCGGTTCAGGGGGGCACTGCGGGCAGGCCATATAAATCTGGTAGAGAGAATCCAGCACATCATCAGCCGGCTCAATACAGGCTGTTCCTCTGCAGGTGGGACAATTGATCATGGTAAACAACCTGTGATTGCAGGTAATTATACTTTATCCCCGAACTGCAGGTATCCCCTGGCCTCCAGCACAGCCGTGCGGCCGTTCTGAACAAGGAAAATCCCATCAACAGTAACTTCTCCTATCACTGTGAAATCTGCTATTTTCCTGGCCCTTTCCACACACCCGGCCCGGATAGTGAACAACAGTTCAAAATCACCACCGGAATACACGCTCCACTCAACAAGCCGGGATTCACTATCAGCCATCTCCCGCACGGTCCTGTGTACCGGGATGCTGGCAGCATTGATGCAAAATCCCACACCGCTGGCTACTCCGATATCGTGCAATGACAATGCCAGTCCATCACTGATATCCATCATCGAGGTCAGGCACCCCGTCTGTGCCAGGGCCATTCCTTCGCGTATCCTGGGTACTGGCATGTAGAGTTTCTTCATCACATAGGGATATGCTTCCAGGTTATTCCTGAGCGAATCCATCGCCGCGCCGACAGCACCCAGTTCACCTGTTACACACACCAAATCACCCACCTGTGCCCCCTTCCTTCGTACCAGATATCCGTCATCAGCCAGACCCAGGGCAGAGCCCACGATGGTCAGTTCATCGTGTCTGTCCACGTCGCCGCCGATAATGCATGTACCATGCTGGCGGGCGCAGGCATCCATTCCTTCAGAAAGTTCCTTGATAAAATCCAGTTCAGTATTGGGAGGGAGCCCCATAGCCATCATAATACCAATAGGTTTTGCCCCCATAGCCGCAATATCACTCAGGTTCACAGCCACACTCATCCAGCCCACCTGCCACGGCGTAATCCCTTTTGGGAAATCCGTTTTCTCATGAAGCATATCAGTGGACGATACCAGATATCTGCCTTCACCCAATTCTATAACGGAACAGTCATCCTCACCAGGTCCGACTACGGCACAGGGCAACACAATGTCAATTGTTTCCGGCCTGAAGATCCTGGTGATAGTCGAAATAATGTCCCGTTCGTTCATATCTTTTAGTTTCATAATCTGTATCAGGTTTCAATATGAATATATAGAAAATATTATCATATGTTAGATATATTTAGTAATTGTTTATAAATTAAATAATTGGTGGGGATGAGATCTGATTGAGTGAACGTTTGTCTGAGAAGCTATATAACTTACTTGACGATTATTGCTCTAATGTAGAAGGTGTCGTGGGTATAGGTATCTCCACTCCTAACGGACTTGAAGTGTCAAGTCATTTTAACAGGAGGATAAATACAAAATTGGCCCATGCTGTTTCATCTGTTATTTACCGGTACACCCAGGAAATGGCCACGCGGTTGGATTATACAGGTTTTAAATACAATCTGACCTACACCGACAATGGCATAATAGCATTGCGAAAAATTAACGCTAACAACCTGATCATGGTTTTGGTGGAACCCGACGCAGATGTGAACAATGTACTGATAAAAATGGAAACGATCGTCACCAGTATAAAACAGACGAGTCTTTGACTTGACGAATAGGTAAAAAAGATGCCAGGGATTTATACTGGCATTGAAGGGGGTTCACAGGTTCATCTGTCTAAGAGCTTCCTCTATATCTTCTCCCTTAACAGTGGTTCTTTTTGCATGTATGGCCAGGCTGTTAGCCCTGTTGGCTATTTTTATACCATATTCTTCCAGATGTTTTGCAAGGACTTCACTGGCAGTAGCACTTACTCTATGGGCGCCAGCTGCCCTGATGAGTCGCTCAACCGGTGCTGTTGGAATAATTCTTTCTTTCATATTACTGTACTTCCTTCGATATAATTTAAATCAAGCTGTAAATCAATTCCTTACCATATTATTAAGCCTATTTAAACATTATGATAATAATACAGGGCATAATGAACCCCATTATATATAATTGACCATATGAGCTTTCAGTTACTGAAATGTTAATGTATTTCATTACATAAAATAAAATAAGCACTGCAAAACTGCACCATTACTTCATCGCACCCCAATTCCAGTACTGCATCCCTTACTTCACTGCACCTGCTAAAAGACAGCACCTACTACAAAGGCAATCAGAGCCACGAACATGGCCGTTTTTAACAATTTTGAGGCATTTTTTGCATTGTTCCTGAATAACACCTCATTTACCGCTGCCAAAAATAGTATATCTGCCACAAATATCACTGCAAGGTAGGATATACCAAATGCATTGTTCACATTAAACAACAAAGGAATCGGGCTTAGCACCACACCGGATATCCCGGCCACAGCTGCGACTCTTGCCGCACCTCTGGCACCTATTTTTACCGGCAATGTGTGCGCCCCGCCCTTAATGTCACCTTCCATATCCTCGATATCCTTTACCACTTCCCTTGCCAGATTTGCCAGAGCTGCCAGGATGAACAATATTACCGTGGACCGGATGCCAGTACCCTCAAAAACTGCCAGGGCACCCCCGAACAGAAAGGTTGAACCAGTCAGGTATCCGACAACCAGGTTGCCCATCAGTGCCATGCGTTTAAAATTGCGGGCATACAGGAATAGCATCACTGAATTGAACGCGGCCAGAACGAGGCATACCGGCCCCAGCCGGGAGGAAAGAGCAATCCCCAGAGCAAATAACAACAATGACATGTACAGGGCAGATGAGCGTCCGATCCTGGCCGACGGTATGGGCCTATCGGGCCGGTTTATGCGGTCTATCTCTGAATCATAATAATCGTTTACAGCATTACCTGCTCCTGTTATCAGGAACACTGCACTGAACACCAGCACTGGTTCATACACCAGCACAACCTCAAGAGAATCAGGTAATGCCAGGAATGC
>JAMJFV010000177.1 GCA_023544495.1 ANME-2 cluster archaeon | reverse complement strand
AAAAAACAGCATAATAACTGTAACAATCACCTTTCTCGTATCAACCATAAATAATTCACCATATGTGTTTTTACCTACTCTTCAGTATAATGCCATGTATACTCACGTTGTACTTTTTCCTGGATCTGGGCAACGGTATGATCATGTGCCGGTCCGTGACATGTAATACATGTCTGGGTACTGTAACTTACATCTGTCACGTTCTCATGCAATCCCACTACATTCATATGACAGCTTATACACCCGGGTTTGTAGAGATGATAAATGTGGCACCCTTCGCACTGCAAGGTCTGATGCCTGCCATGGGCAAGGGTAGGTTGCGCCACATTATGACATGTCGAACATGTTGAATGGCAAACCATACATTGGTTCGTGGACATCTTTTCCTCATGAGGGTCTTTTGCATGGCAGGTACTGCATTTGGTATAGGCCATTGCATTACCCCTGTCACTGGTATGGCAGTGGTCACATTCGTCCAGTTCAAAACCACCATGTGATAGTTCAATGCTTTCATGACAGTTTGTACAATCCCGGTTGATAAGACCACCAGCCACATGTATACTTGCAGCTTGTTCAGATAATTCCCGACCCTGATGACATGTATTGCAGTCTTCTTCAATAATTAGGGTCGTTGTCATAGAAGTGACCAACCCGATTGAAAAAAAGAACAATGTCAGTATTGTTAATGCACCCGGAATCAGCTTTCTTAAACTCATACCCTTGCCCTCATGTTTATTTTTACCAGTCCAGATATATTCAATAATCGAATATTATTTCCTTTTCCTCATGTTTTAATCATTACGTTTTCTTACAAAATGGTTTTGGCAGGTTGAATGAATATGCCAGGAAACCATATATGAACCATATAATTGCGTAAACAAGTAATGCACATATAATAGTGCCTCCTATCCGGGTCAATCCTGATTCACCCGGATGGGCACTAGCACCCAATATCCAGTTGAACATCCAGTATATTCCCCAGTAGACACCTGTGAACCATATTGGAATTTGAAGTATCAATGATAATATGAATTTAGTGTCCTTTGTATCCAACTATACTCACCACCTTTGATAATAGGAATTTGTTATATAAAACTTGTTATTTTAATCTATTGCCGAAGACCTATTATGTCAATCTGTTGCCGATCTTTTTTTTAATTAATAATAGTAATTCTATTCTAATGCATAATAAAATTCACCCACGGATTTCTGCTGCCTATCCAACTTGGAATTCGTTTTATTGACCCTTGGCCTGCGGGTTTCATCGTCCCGCCTGAATGTGATATTCAGGTTCTTCAAAAACAGGTTCATGCCCTCACGCATATTAAAGGGGCCATGTACCTCACCCCTTACTCCCGGGTGTCCCTCAAACACCACAAGCCTCTCTGCCAGCATGTCGATCATATAAATATCATGGTCCACCACCATGGCAGTCACGTTATTGTTCTCAGCGAACCTGCGAATAACACGGGTAGCCATGGCACGCTGTTCCACATCCAGGTGAGCACTGGGCTCGTCAAAGATATACAGGTCAGCCTTCTTGCCAAGACTGGCAGCAATAGCCGCGCGCTGTAATTCACCGCCAGAAAGTTCAGTCAGTTTCCTGTCCATCAGGCCGTCCAGTTGCAGCGGCTTAACTATCTCGGTCTGGTAGTAACTGGCATCGAATTTTGTGTTGATACCGCGCAGGAAATCCCTCACTTTTACAGGATAATCCCCTTTCAGGTACTGGGGTTTGTATGCGATGGTAAGTTCAGTATCGAGACTACCGGTTGTGGTTTTTTCCTCGCCGGCCAGTATCTTGACGAAGGTGGTCTTACCTATCCCGTTGGGTCCCATAATTCCTATGACCTCACCCTGCTTAATCTCACTGCCAATCGTATCACTCCCTACCACCAGTTCGAACCCATCATCACCGTATTTCTTGGTGAACCTGCCAAATTCAAGCAGGGTGGGAATATCTTTTTGTTCCCGCGGAGGATGTTCCTCGAACTCGATGGCTTCTGTGCGCAATCGCACGTTCTCCTCGGCCAGGAAGCCGCGGAGGTACTGGTTAATGGCAACCCTCACACCTTTTGGCTGTGTTATCACTCCATAGCCGGTAGGAATACCATAGGTTATATGTACGGTATCCGCCAGATGGTCCAGCAGTGCCAGGTCGTGTTCAATAACCATAACAGCACTGGTGTTTGCCAGTTCCTGAATGATATGTGCGGAATTGATGCGCTGGTATATGTCCAGGTAAGGACTGATCTCGTCAATAAAATAGAAATCAGCTTCCCGGCTCACGCATGCAGCCAGTGCCACTCTTTGAAGTTCACCTCCGGACAGGTCTTTAATGTCCCTTTCAAGCACATGCTCGATCTCAAGCTTGCTTGCCATTTCATCCATTATGCCCCGCTCATCAGCTTTATTGAGCAGTTGTGATACGTTACCTTTCACTGCTTTGGGGATGTTATCCACATATTGAGGTTTATGGGATGCTTTGATAGTACCTTCCGAGAGGGCCTTCATATATTCGTACATTCCTGAACCGGAATATATTTCGAGCACTTCATCCCAGGTAGTGCCCTCTTTGCCCAGGTTAGGCATCATGATACCGCTTAAGATATTGATGGCTGTCGATTTTCCCACTCCGTTCTGGCCAAGGATACCGGTGACCTTACCCTGTAACGGTGTAGGCAACCCGTACAGTGCAAACCCGTTGGGTCCGTACCTGTGCACAGGATTCTCCAGTTCCTCGGGTAGCCCGATGATCATGATCGCATCAAATGGACATTTCTTGACACAGATACCGCAACCAACACAGAGTTCTTCGGATATTACGGCCTTGCTGTCCTCACCGATTACTATGGTCTCGTCCCCGGTACGTACCCTGGGACAAAAATGAATACATTCGCGGCCGCATTTCTTGAACTGGCACCTGTCCTTTTTAACAATAGCTATTCTCACAGAGATCACACCTCAAATGGTTCAAAGAGGAGGGTTGAGCAATAGTGTCCAGACCACAAGCCAGAAAATGACGGTCATGAACTCAACATAGAACCAGTCCTTTTTACCGAACTCTTTCATATCCAGTCCCTGTATCGGGTATATTATGCGCTGGGCATAGTATGAGAAAATGACCACAAACACAATGATAGAAAACCAGGGATATTCTGTACCATCCCCCATGGTGAAATAACTGATGAATCCGGCAAGTGCCCCTATCATGGCCGGTACCACTGTCTTAATGATGCCGAGCTTGTGGAGCTTCCGCTTCTCCTCGGGAGTCTTTTCCACGGGTGGAGTTGGAGCTAAGGGGGCTGAAGGGAGATTTTCAGTCTCCTTTTTTTGCTTCACGGATTTCTCACGCGCGGCCAATGCCTGCTGCTGTGCTGCTGATTCCCTGGCCCGTTCCCAAAATCCTTTTTTTGCACCTTTTGTCTTTTTGCTCAATGGTCGTTACTCCATACACTACGATTTGACCTAATAGACTTCGGATACCTTATATGCTTAACTGTATTGAGTATGGGTCACATTCAGTGAAATATCATGGTCCCTATACCCTGGTCTGTGAACAGTTCCAGCAGTATACTATGGGACTTGCTACCATCAATGATGTGCACTTTTTCCACACCTTTTTGCACTGCGCTGGCTGCTGAACGTACCTTTGGGATCATTCCCCCGGCAATTGTGCCGTCCGTTATCATGTCCTCGATATTTTCCAACTGTATGCGGGAGATGCGGGTGGATTTGTTGGCAGGGTCCTCCAGCACACCTGGTACATCGGTCATAAGTATGAGTTTCTTGGCCCGCATGGCTGCGGCTATGTCACCGGCCACGGTATCAGCATTGATGTTCAGGCTGTTACCCTTCTCGTCCACTGCAATGGGAGCGATGACCGGGATGTACCCCTTGCCGGCCGCTATTAAGAGTATCTCCGGATTAATGATCTCCACATCACCCACCCATCCCAGGTCCACGTCATGTTCCCTCCCTTCCACGGTGACGTGCTGGAGAGCTTTCTTTTTCGCCATGATAAGCCGGCCATCCTTGCCTGATAGCCCCAGCCCTTTACCGCCAAAGGTGCCGATGGCTGATACGATGCGGGTATTGATGTTACCCACCAGTACCAT
>JAMJFV010000176.1 GCA_023544495.1 ANME-2 cluster archaeon | reverse complement strand
ATGCAAGGGTTATGGTGGCTACCCGTTCCCCTTCAATACCGCTCATCCAGTCGTAATACCTGATATATCCGCGAATGGCGTCCCTGATACCTTCTGACCTGGAAGAATATCCCCTGTTTTTTATAATGACGTCGAACTTCTCAAGTAAATTTTCAGGAAGTGAAACCCCTATCCGCGATAATTCTGTATCCATTGATAAATTATCTCCATAAAATTGGTATGTTTAAGACTATTTCTTTGTACATGAAATTATTGATTAAATTAATAGCACGATATTATGATAAATTAACAAAAAGTATATATATTGTTTATAATTATGAATGATTTTGTATTACAAATCATGTAATTAGTAATACTAAATTTATAACAGGAGGAATTCTATGCATATTGGAGATGGTTTGATACCACTGGGCCAGTCAGTCATTTACTGGCTGATTGCCCTGGTCTTTATAGTAAAGTCCCTTGAATGGGCACGAAAAGATATGGACGAAATGAAAGTACCCATGCTGGCAGCCCTGGCTGCCGGTATATTTGCCATACAGGCAATGAACATACCCATACCATGGGGCACCAGCGGACATATGATGGGTGCAGCCCTGGCAGCAATTATACTTGGCAGTCCTTTTGCCGCGGTCCTGTTGCTTACACTGGTACTGGTGGTGCAGGGCGTTGTGTTTGCAGATGGGGGCATAACAGTAATGGGGGCCAATATCGTCAATATGGGGGTTGTTGGAGGTTTTATCGGATTCTATTCATATAATTCCCTGAAAAATAGCATTGGGATGACAGCTGCATCTTTCGCTGCCGGATGGCTATCGATATTTATTACGGCACTGGTCTGTGCCATTCAAATGTATCTAGCTGGCACCTTTCCTTTGAGGGAAGGTCTGTTATTCATGGGGCTTTATCATGCAGTTATCGGAGTGGTCGGTGAAGGAGCGATCACAGCCATTGCTTTGAACAGGATAATGGCGGTCAGACCTGATGTAGTATCTGAAAAATCAGTGCCTGGGGTAGGGGTGGCAGCATGAGCAAAAATGGGATTATCATAGCTGGAGCAGTAACAGCGATTATCATCTCAGTGCTGGCCCCTTTCATGGCATCCAGCAATCCCGATGGCCTGGATAAGAACCTTATCAATCTGATAGGTGGAGGTAGTGAGGAACATGCTGAGGAGATCATCGGTGAGCGGATGCCCATTGAATATAATGCACCTATGCCCGATTATTCCATTGAGGGGATGGGTAAGCCGGGTGAGGTCGGGGCTATTGTTGCTGGTACTATATTGATGCTGGGGATATCTCTTAGTCTTGGTAAAGTACTTGTTAAGAAACAGGGGACTTAATGGTCCTCTGACTGCTTTATTTACAGTACATAAAGTATAACTTTGTGTACTCAAGTTAATCCGACCGTAGGGAGGATTTTCTTGTTAAAAGGACACGCCTGGACATATCAGTATGATGATACAATAGAGGATAATCTGTATCATCATATTGATATAGTTTGATGCTGACCGATAATGAACATGATGTATGTAATGATGAAATAATAAAGGATGATATTCATGCTCTTTGAATCTATTGATATTAAAAACCTTCACATTCCTAACAGATTCGTCCGCTCGGCCACCCACGAATGGCTGGCAGAGGAGGACGGTACACCCACGCCAGCCATAGGCGACCTGTATGAGGAACTGGCAAAATATGAGATCGGCCTCATCATTTCAGGGTATTCCTATGTGAACCCGTCAGGTAAGAGCAGCCCTCGCCAGCAGGGCATCTACGATGACCGGTTCATCGGACCGTACTCCACAATCACGGAGCGGGTGCATAAATACACAAGCAAGATAGCACTCCAGGTCGTGCATGGCGGAAGGCAGGCTCTGGTCACGCCTGAATATCCCCGGACAATGGCGCCTTCGGCAGTAAAAGATACCTCTTCAGGAAAGCTGCCCAAGGCTATGACCGAAGAGCAGATACTGGCGACCATCGAGGATTTTGCCCGGGCAGTCCACCGGGCGCATGCCTCAGGATTTGATGCGGTGCAATTGCATGTGGCACACGGCTTTTTGCTCAGCAGTTTCATCTCGCCTTACACAAACCGGCGTACTGACGAGTGGGGCGGGTCAGTGGAGAACAGGACGCGCATCATTGCTGAGATCATCAGGTGCGCCCGTGAACTGGTGGGTGAAGACTTCCCCATTATGGCGAAGATGAATGCAACGGATGGTTTTGGGGATAAGGGGCTGGATGCGCCTGAGTGTGTGGAGATCGCTGTCGCCCTTGAACGGGCAGGGGTATGCGCCATCGAGGTGAGCGGTGGGATTTCCGAGGCTGGTGAGGTGGTGTCAAGAAGGGGGATCAATGCGCCTGGGAAGGAGGCATATTTCAGGGATTATGCCCGCATGATAAGGCGGACTGTGGGCATTCCCGTGATGCTTGTCGGCGGGTTGCGGTCGAGAGCTGTGATGGAGGAGATGCTTGCCGGCGGATATGCTGATATGGTGTCGTTGAGCAGGCCGCTTATCAGGGAGCCTGACCTGGTCGTGAAGTTCAGGGAAGGGGTGCAGGATGCTGAGTGCACTTCATGCAACGGATGTTTTGACGAGGATGGGGTCCGGTGTAAGCATGGCAGCCGGGCTGTCTAATATTCATGGTAACAGCAGGAACAGTAATAAGAGATAAACACTATCCAGCAGCAGTTTGCAGTCATAGGTGTAATGTGTCGGTGGAAGTATTAAGATGGTTTGGCAATAATAGAAATCCATGAAAAATATCAAATGGCAGCATTATTTTGCCATAGCATTGTTACTGTTATCAGCAATCCTGTACTTCCTTCACTACCTGGTGTTCCATGATGTCCACCATATCTTTATCTACATGATAGGGGACATTGCCTTCGTTCCTATCGAGGTACTGCTGGTCACCCTGATAATACACCAGTTACTTGAAAGGAAGGAGAAACAGGTAAGGCTGAAAAAACTGAACATGGTCATTGGTGCCTTTTTCAGCGAGGTGGGAACGAACCTGCTGACCCTTCTTTCTGACAATGACCCTGAACTTGACCAGATCAGGGAAGGGCTTATCGTGACCGGGGATTGGTCTGACCAGGATTTTTCGCGTGCCGATAACCACCTGAGGAATTATGAATTCGGCGTGGATATGCAAAAGATCGACCTGGAAGAACTACGCCGGTTCCTTTTGGTCAAGAGGGATTTCATGGTAAGGCTACTGGAAAATCCTGTTCTGCTGGAACATGAGATTTTTACCGATCTGCTCCGTGCAGTATTTCATCTTACAGAAGAACTGGCCATCAGGCAGGATGTTACACGATTACCGGACAGCGATCGTGAACACCTGAGCGGCGATATAAAGCGGGCATATACCATCCTGGGCGACTCCTGGCTGGATTATATGCACTACCTGAAAGGGAATTATCCGTACCTGTTCTCCCTTGCAATGAGGACCAATCCATTCGATGAGGAAGCATCACCGGTAATAAAATAAATGATAGAATCCAACCATATATATGAATACTATCTGACCAATCATGTAAGGAGCGGCATAGATTATGACCAAAATCCAATTATATACATTGAGTACATGCGTATACTGCAAGGGCCTGAAAAAATATCTCATGGACAAAGGATTTGAATTCGATTATATTGACGTGGATAGATTATCAGGGAGAGAACGGGAAGCAGTCCTTACGAAGGTCATGGAATTGAACCCATCCATCAGTTTTCCCACCGCAGTGATAAATGGGAAAGTAATAGTGGGTTATGATAAAGAGAAAGTGAACAGGGCGTTGGGACTATGAATGAAGAGACACATGCATTATATGCGGAATTAAAGCGGTTGGCAGACGAGGACGGGTATATCCTGCAACCGGAAGGTACTATTCTTGAAGAATTGCTCACCGGTCTGGTCGAGAATGAAAAACGGTATGGTTACCGTTCATGCCCCTGCCGGCTGGCCTCAGGTATCCTGGCTAATGACATGGATATTATCTGTCCTTGCGATTACCGGGACCCGGACCTTGAGGAATACGGGTGCTGCTACTGTACGTTATATGTGGATGAGGACTGGATACGTGGCATAAGACCGCATCTGCCCATACCCG
>JAMJFV010000175.1 GCA_023544495.1 ANME-2 cluster archaeon | reverse complement strand
ACCAGTGCCGACTGCATACTCTGCTACCATTATGTCCATAGAGGAATAACAAGTCTTATTCAACATAAAAGTTACACTCCAAAATATCAAATATCCCAGTATCGATCATGTGGAAATCGCTGTGGGGGCTGAGTTCTTCTATGCATGGGGGCTGTCAATGTGGATCTGGAAGGTTCAGGGTGCAAGATTATTCAATCGGGGGTCAATTGAGATATTAGGCGATGAAAACAAAGAAATTAAAAAACGTGGACACGGTAAGCCCCTGTCAGAATACGATATTGATAATGCAGGATTGTTCATCACCAAAATTAGGAGGAAATCAATTCAGGTGGATGCTGTGGATGGAAGGATGTCCTCACCTGAAAATATGAAATTATGAAACGTTAACATTGAAAGGGAAGTAAATAAATGGAAAGAACGGTAGTATGGGAGTCAACGACCCCGGATTTCGCTTTGCTCGGTGGTAGGAGGTCAAAGTTCTTCTTTTTAGCTTCATAATCGTCGTCATTACCCAGTTGTGCTTTACTGTCTATGTAACTTGCTTGATTATCTCCATAGCCTTCAGTCTTAAATATATTTATTATAAAGATACCATCCTGCCAAAATAAAAGATGATATGCCAATTAGAGATGCTGTAATTTTTAAAAGGTTATATAAAAATTTGACTGAGTTTGTTGATTCTTCCTGTATCTCTCCCCATTCCCCTGATGCTTTTGGCATATCATCAGTAGTTTCAATTATTTTATCCATAAAATAGAATTCATCTAATGGAATACCATATATTATCCCTATTAACAATAGGATGAAAGCACCTATAATTAGTCTTATAGACTCTTTTGTTTTTGACATAATGGTATATTTATTTGGATACTTTAGAATTAATTATTATTTTTACAATAGAACGTAGAAATAATTTATTAGTTTTAGACATGTTCTATTTTTGTAAGAAAGGTAAGAAGATATCCTGTAATAGTCCCCAATAGAAATATTAAACTACTTCCATCTAACCGATTAATAGAAGTTAGCCAACTTGCAGCAGCAATTATTACCACAAGTAAAGAAACTACAATAAATATTCTTATTGATGAATATTTCAATCGATCCTTTTGAATTTTGCCTTGTGAAATCAATACAGATTCTGTTACTTCTTTTATTCCTTCTTTTAAGGCAGTTGTACCTTCAGGATTTTTAAGTGCATCAGCCCAAAATGAAGTTTGTTTTTGTCCCCTATCTGCCCAATATGAAAGTTCATCATATTCACTCTGTGACATCGTTAATGTGGACTCTGATTTTGCATCTACTATTGCATTGCTTTCAAAATTTTTTGTTTGTTCTTGATTCTGCATTTGTTATTCTCCAATTATCTGTTTGATTCTGCTGGGAGTTGATAACGCTCCAATTTTGAGGAATGGGGAAGAGTATTAATACTCACTCCCCTGTTTCTGATAAAGAATCAACTATTCACCAATTATTTGGAAGGGATATATACTTAATCAGAGCGGAGCGAAAGTATATTTTTTCCAACGAGCATGAATCTGCCATCCCGGTAGAGTAAAAGAGTGGTTTTCACCACCCTCTCCTCATCAAACCGCTCGTACAGATTTCCCGTAAGCGGCTTTCGTTTGGACTATCCCTTTGCAGGAAATGAAGTCTTCAATGCAGAAAGCGAAACCAATCCCATTTTCTCAAGTTCAGGTTTAGGAAGTGTATACAGAATAATCCGCCAGGTACGCTTCTTAGCCTTAAAGCTCCTGAGCCGTCCCCTGATATAGCCATCCAGTTCTTCAAACAACTTCTTCACTGTACCGTCCTTGAAATAGTAGCCCCAACCCATAATAACTGGGTTGATAGAGGCTATCACAGATTCAAGGTTTCTCGGCTGCTGCCGTCGTGTCCTCAGTTTGATCTCTGCCTTGAACTTCTTCACAGCTTTCGGTTTTGGTCGCCTCCAGCGTCCATTGAAATGAAAGCCAAGAAACTCAACTCCCTTCTTCCTCCCCTGCACAATCTTTGTCTTTTCAGGACTAAGCGTCAGGTTCAATTCTCCTTCCAGAATCTCCTTTGCCCGTTTGAGAGCATCTTCTGCTTCCCATTTGTAGGTGCAGAAAATGAGAATATCATCAGCATACCGCAGGTGTAGGTATCCCAGTTCAGTCATTTTTCTGTCGAAATGATGCAAATAGACATTTGCCAGAAGTGGACTGAGATTTCCACCCTGAGGTGTACCTTCAGTACTTGCTTCAAATACTCCTTCATTCATTATTCCGCTAACAAGGAACAATTCTATGAGGGAAAGAACTCTTCCATCGCTGACCTTTTCACATACCAGATCCATCAGTATCTGGTGATCAACATGGTCGAAAAAGCCCTTGATGTCGGCATCCACTATCCAGTGGTACCCTGATTCAAGGTATTCTTCCGCTTTCCTGACAGCCTCATGTGCATTGGTATTGGGTCTGTACCCATGGCTCTGCGGGAGAAATGTTTCCTCAAAGATCGGTTCAAGGACGTTCTTTAATGCCTGCTGGACTACTCTGTCTCTCACCGTAGGTATTCCCAACGGTCTCATCTTCCCGTTATCTTTCGGGATGAGTACACGTTTTACCGGTTTTGGAGTGTAGCGTTTCTCTTTCAGCAGTCTCTGTATCTCTGTTAGGTTTTGTGGCAGATTATGTTCGAATTCCTGGATTGTTACCCGGTCTATTCCGGCACTTCCTTTATTCTCCTTTACCCGTTTCCATGCGTTTTCAAGGTTCTTTTCATTCCAGACCTGGTCGATCAGGGAATGTTTCTTGAATTTGTCATGGTAACGTTGATTCCACTTTTTCATTTGGTCTCCATCGGTCTTCGGTTTTCAGCAGTTGTTCTATCATCTTCACGCTATTTATCCAGGTGGCGTTTTTATCTACTTTATTTCGACAATTACCTTTCTGGCATTTTTTTTTTTTTTTCCGATTGATGTTATCGTGCAAAATCCTCAGACTCTATCCAAAGCTAGGACTCCTTCGCTAGGTCAGGTTTTCTCCTCACACAGTCGCCCCCTGCACCCTGCGACACAGGTTCTGTGTATCATCGGCCGGACCATCATAGCTACTATGAATCCATCCGACTTCTTGTGCTGCATTGCTTTGTCTTTCCCATCAGGTTATAACTCGGCTACCTGTTATCCGTCCACTAAGTCCATTGACCCAGAAACGTGTAGGATGTAAACCAGCTTCGGGCAGGACAGCACAAGACCTCCCTTGGTCACATAAAAGAGCATTCGCAACCATCTCAGCACTAACCACCCTGGTAATTGTATTCTGCTCAAGCTTCCATTGTGACTGGGAATGTCGCCAATCACCAAGGCCACCTCGTGTTCGCTCTTGCTCTGAGCTGTGGTTGCCGATACTAGGGAACTCCGCACAGCACCTCACAGTACCGCACTTCCCTTTCTCTTCGTCCAGGAGCAGACCCGGACGGCGGGATTTTAACCCTTGTGGGACATATTTCTTCATTTTTCCAATGTCCTGTTTGAATTCATTCTCTTTTACGCTTCAAGGCACGCCAGTCAACGACCCTTGACGCCGCTTCGCTCTGTCCAGGGGCATCGAGTGGATGCTCGAATTTTATTTCATTATTTTTTTAACAAAATTTGTAACTATTCAGCCTTATCCTCGTTTTTCATTAAGAAATTGAATTATCATATCTACAATCATTCTTCAACTGGATATTCAGGTAAGCTTGGAATGAATGGCTTTCCACTGAATACATCTTGAATTGAATTAATCACAGAAAGCTGATTCTTCTTTGCAGTAGATATAAATCCTCTGATACGGCAGAAATTAACTGCTCCCTGTAAACTTCTGAAAGTACCAGATATCTTCTGTTGCAACTTCATCATCCTCACATCCCTTTCTGCTTGACTATTTCCAAATGGAACCGCAAAGTCATGCATGAACCTCAAAATATCGCTTTTTTTATTTTTGAAACGATCTAGCAGATTCTTTGCCGATGTTTGTTTATTTTTCCTCGTTTCTTTGGTTCTTTTTGGTAGTCCAAAGGCGGCGGATTTTCTTCCAAACCTATTTTGATTTCTCATGTATTCCCATCCCCAATCAGTTTCAGAAACACCTTCTGCAAATCCATCCTCTCTTCCT
>JAMJFV010000174.1 GCA_023544495.1 ANME-2 cluster archaeon | reverse complement strand
AATATCTTCTGTAGCATGTATCAGCCTTTCCCTGTCGCGGACGTCTCCGAGCAGGAAACGGACTATGTCTTCATGTTCCTTCAACTCATGGCGGAATTCGAACTGATCGGTTTCGTCTACATCGAATACGCGCACTACTTTTGGAGCGTGTTTGAGGATCTCATGGACAAGTTCGCGACCGAGGGAGCCGGTGCCGCCAGTTATGAGGATGTTTTTGTTTTGCAGGAAATTGTAGTTCATTGGAAGGGTCACCATATCGTATTTTTGGCTTTTAATTAATTCATATTATATCGCTGATGCATGCATTTATGATGGGCTTTATCTATATATTTCTACCCAAATTATTACAAATCCCCAGACATCACACTTAGAGTTGGCATACCGCCAACTTCCACTAATGGTTTTGGCTTGTACTCAGTTTCTTCCCGCATTCGTGTGCCTTTTCCGCCGCAAAGGATTACTACTTTCATTTTAAACCACTTCTAATTTCGCAATCATATGTTTTTTGTTCAGTACTCATAACCACTCCGGCCATACCACATTCATCTGCAACACAATTCCCTTCAACTCTTCATAAATCTTCCTATCGAACTTCAATATCAGAATTCCATATATTGCCCCGCCAAGCACAACCGGAACCAGTGCGAACCACATATTTGACAGCGGTATAAGCATCCGATATACGCCCACAAACAATGACATCACAACAGATGCTTTTAAAATATTCAACAAACTACCCGTTTCCAATCTGATCGTTAACATCTTTGATAACGCCCATAGTGCCAGAACTGCATTTAATCCCATAGTAACAAGTGTGGCAATCGCAGCCCCGGAAATACCAATTACTGGAATTAATGCTGCATTCAATGCGATGTTTGCCACAACTGCCACCACAGTGATCTTAAACAGGTCTTTGAGATGATCCAGCGCAGTCAGATATGATGAGAGAAAAAAATAGAAAATGTTTACAATTTGCACAATGAACAATACCACCATTGTCATATACCCCTGTCCAAATTTCGAACCATAGAAATAATACAGGAGTTTATCCCCGAGTAAAACCCCGCCAGCGAACATTGGTATAGCCAGAACAAGTGAGTATGTAAATGCACGGGATATCGACTCTTCTATTAATCCAGTCTTACCTGTCTTTCCCCATCGGCTAACTCTTGGATATAGTGATGAGCGAAGTGCGACTGTTGTAAATGCTGCAAGAGATGTAAACTGCAGTACTATGCGGTACACACCAACATCTGCATTATTAAGATAATAACCTATCATAATCGTGTCTGATGTCGAAAACACAATCATTCCACTTGATATTAAAAACACCCACACTGAAAACGTTGCCAGACTTTTAATGTGTTTCCACCTAAAATGTACAAAACGCAGATCAAAAAAACGGAGTTGTACTATGGAACCAACAATCACCCCTATAACTAAACCACCACCAAGGCCTGCAACACCAAAACCCAGATAAACTGCTGCGACCTGAACAATGATGCGTGAAATATTGTCAATAAAATTACCTTTTGCCTGTATCCCTATTTTTCCGCATCCTCTTATTCCGCTTGAAACAGCTCCAGATAATAGTGATGCCATCAGTGCCAATATAAGCCAGATAAATGTTCCAGCCTCGTTAAGATCGACAAAATAACTGCGAACTGCAATCAAGACAATTATAACTATTGTCACAAACAACGAACGCAACGCAACAAAAGCACTGAAATACGCATTTTGCTCTTCTCCTTCACTGATACGTTTGATTGCAGCCCAACCAAACCCACCGTCAGATACCAGACCAATGATGCTGAGATATGCAGTAAAAAGGAAATACGCACCCAAGACTCCCGCACCCACCGCATGTGCGAAATACATCGTGCTTAAAAAACCAATGAAAGTGAGTGCAGTCTGCCAGATAAGCGACACTATACTCTGCCGCTGGATTGCGCCTATGCTCATGATACTCGAATAAAATTTATTCAAACCAAGCATATTTTAAAGCCCATCCATCTCAAAATACGTCACCGTTTTTTCTAATCCTTCCCCCAACCCAACCTTCGGCTCCCACCCAAGTCTTTTTAGCCTAGTAACATCCGCACACATCCTTGAAATCTCCACCCCACCAGACCGCTGCCTGTCAACAACAGACCGAATTTCAATATCAAAATTAATAATATCCACTATCTTATGAACAATATCGCCGACCTTAACCTCAACCCCGGACCCAATATTATACACTCCTGACCCGGATTCAGCGATTATCAAAAAACCAGCCACCACATCGGTAATATAAGTGAAATCCCGGGTCGGTTCAAGATTGCCGACTTCAATAACATCGTTACCATACGCCTGTTTAATAATCGAAGGTATCAAGAAACTCTCATGTTGTCCCGGACCATAGATATTAAATGGCCGCAAGATTGCGGTATTAATTCCATACGCACCCGAATAAGCGAACACAATGTTCTCAGCCGCAGCCTTACTTGCTGAATACGGTTCACGCGGAGCAATCGGGTGTTTCTCATCTACTGGAATATACTGTGGCACTCCATAGACGTGGGATGAACTAATATGTATAAATTTTTGAACTGAATTTTTGCGGACCTCCTCGAGAAGATTTAATATGCCTCGCACATTAACATCATACGTTTTCACAGGATTTCGTATCGCATAATCTACATTTGATATGGCAGCAAGGTGGAACACAAAATCTACACCTTCAGTGATCCTATCTAGAGTTTCGGGTCTTGTGATATCCCCAGTCACAATCTCAAGATTGTCAGCATGCAGATTTGAAGGTATCTCATCCTTACTCAAGGTCAATATCTTTACACGCGCATCCTTTTCAGTAAGTGCCTGCACAAGATACGGGCCAACAAATCCAGTGGCTCCAGTCACCAATACTGATGCGCCGTCTAGGTTCATAATCATTCTCTACCGTTTGAAAAGCCGCTCTACATCCGCCGCAACCATCATCTTCACAAGTTCTTCAAAATTGACCTTCGGCTCCCATCCGAGTACATTTTTGGCTTTGGATGGATCACCAAGTAATAGTTCAACTTCAGTCGGTCTCACAAATTTCGAATCTACAACTACATATTTCTCCCAGTCAAGTCCTGCTTCGGAGAATGCCAGTTCCACAAAATCGCGCACAGAATGCGTCTCCCCTGTCGAAATCACAAAATCATCAGGTTCATCCTGTTGAAGCATCAGCCACATAGCTTCCACATAATCCCCTGCAAACCCCCAATCGCGTTTTGCATCAAGGTTTCCAAGCCGTAATTCTGATGCAAGTCCATGATGGATGCGAGCAACACTATCTGTAATCTTACGAGTGACAAACTCAATTCCCCTGCGTGGAGATTCATGATTGAATAGTATCCCATTAGACACATGCATGTCATAACTCTCTCGATAGTTCACACATGCCCAGTAACCATACACCTTTGCAAAACCGTAAGGGCTTCGCGGATAAAAACGCGTGGTTTCACTTTGAGGGACTTCCTGAACCTTACCAAACATTTCACTCGTAGAAGCCTGATACACCCGCGCATCAGGACATTGGTGCCTAACACTTTCAAGTATCCGGATAACACCAAGCCCGCTGACATCTCCTGTCAGCACTGGTTGGTTCCACGATGTTCCAACGAATGACTGTGCTGCAAGGTTGTACACCTCATCAGGTTGGGCTGTGCGCATGGCATTGTCAAGTGAGGACTGATCTGTGAGGTCGCCTTCGATAAGTTCGATATCATCGAGAATATGTTCTATTCTCGAGATGTTAGGTGTACTTAACCGCCTGATCAGGCCGTAAACATTGTACCCTTTCTCAAGTAGGAGTTCTGCAAGATATGAGCCGTCCTGTCCTGTTATTCCTGTGATTAGTGCTGATCTAGTCATGTCCTTTACCTTTGCTGATTTTGTCAAGGTTATTTTAATACACATCTGTATAACTCATCTCAAAATACTCCACAGTCCTTTCCAACCCCTCTCCCAACCCAACCTCCGGCTCCCACCCCAACACTTCCTTCGCCCTACTAATATCCGGCCTCCGAACCTTAGGATCATCCACAGGCAGCTCCTCAAAAACAACCTTTGAACCACTCCCAGTAATCTCAATAACTTTCTTCGCAAATTCCAGCACAGTCATCTCCTCAGGATTCCCGATATTAACCGGCTCCACAAAATCCGACATCATCAACCG
>JAMJFV010000173.1 GCA_023544495.1 ANME-2 cluster archaeon | reverse complement strand
TCCTTTATCGACAGCCGACTTGACTGCTTTATTTATATCATCATCTGCATATCCAAGGACACAGGAGCCAACGCCCATCATGCTCATATCAATGTATCTGTTCCCGTCCAGGTCCCATACTTCACACCCTTTAGCCCTGTCGTAATAAGCAGGCCATAGTTCCGGGAGGAACATCTCAGGTCTCTTTGATAAAAGCTGAGTTCCACCTGGTATCAGGCATTTTGCCCTGTTATAAAGTTCTTGTGATTTGCTCATTTAAATATTCCACCAATGATTTAGATTTTACATTTATCCACAAACTACGCTCAGCCAAACAATCTCATTCAATTTCAGGGAATAGTTCTTTGATCTTTGATATTAAATCGTTGGGATCAACAAACCTTTTTTGTTCATCGAGTATTACATATTTTCTGCCAGATGCTACAACAGAATAAAGGGGCTTTTCCATCAGGTTCGCACTCTGCTGCTCACACCCTTTTATACCTACGTTCATGTTTATTTTTGCAATATCTGGGTTGTCGTCAAGCCATGTATATACCTCATGAAGGTCGAGTGGCTTACCCTTATAGAGTGCTTCATAGATATGGTGTATCATTTCTATATCAAGTGCTTCATCTATGGTCACCCTATATTCAGGCCGGCATAGATCAATATCTATCTCGATTCCCAGAGTATTGAATTTATCTATATTTTCCTTTATTGGCATTGAAACTCCAGCTCCACGATACTGCTTGTGGATTTCAAGTAATGCCTTGTATGAGATAAGCTCAGACAGACTACCCTGTATCATTGTCATGTTTGAGCAATAGATATAATCCCTATACTCCTTTTTAAATTCGGATACGAATCTTGAAGCGCTATCTATATCAAATATGGGAGAATCGCACGTCACCCTTATGACAGCATCAGCGTTCTCACGTTCGCATAACTGTATGTGCCTATCCACAATATCCTGCTCGGCCCCTGCATACCAGCCGCATCCAAATAGTTCCGCTTCTTCAATAAGTTCTTTGTTCTTTGGGTCATTTGATGTTGCCAAAAATACTCCAGCAAGACCATTTACATGCTGCATCCGCTCAACATGATGTGCAAATACTGATTTGCCAGCCATCTTCTGCAAAACTTTTCCCGGAAGGCGGGTTGAAGCCATGCGGGCAGTAATAACTCCAATAACTTTAGCCATATGTCCACCTCGATTAAATTTGTTCCCACATTCCGCTCTCAGCTGAGCGATTGGCTGCCAGAGCCAACCTCAGAACAGATTCAGAATCATGGACAGTATTAAATGTTTCTTTCATGTTTTCGATACAATTCATGAAATATTTTATTTCATCCATATACATCTGGTTGTAATATAATTCCAACTTCATGTCTTCCCATTTCCACTCTTTGTCAACAATGGTGATAATGCCTGTTTTTTCAGTCGCAAAGTCCCATACAACGGTTCCTTCCCCACAAACAACCTTGCAACGCCTAGAATAACCATGTTGGAGATAATCCATATGGACATTACAAATAACACCGGATTTGAACTTTAGAATCATGTCAACATAGTCTTCTGTGTCTATTTTCATGTCTGAAAGAATACCTTTTGTACAGATAACTTCAGATGGCTCTCCAAAAAACCACGCCGCATAATCAAGTTCATGAATACCATCGAATATGAGATTCCCCCCCATGCTCCTGTTTGCCATATAACTTGATTCGTAATCAATCTTTGCAAAGGGCAAGTAGAAACCAAATTCAAGATTTGCCCATAGTTTCGTCTTGAAATATGGATTTTTAGCCAGAACCTCATGAACATACAAGATGCCAGGATGGAACCTCATATTACAGCCGACCATTGATATTAACTTCTTCTCATCAATTATTCCAATCAGTTCATCTACATCAGTTAGATTCAGAGATAGTGGTTTTTCAATGAATATATGACATCCCGCCTTTGCACATTCTATTGCAGGTGCAATATGGGCATTACTGAATGTGCATATGAATGCAACTTCAGGTTCGACCTCAAGTGCTTCTTCAATCGATTCAAAAGTTCCGCTGGCAATATGTTTTACCGCATCCAGGCTTTCGCGCTTAAAATCTACACCATACACCTCATGACCCAACTTAACCAGATTCTCCATGTGCCTTTTTCCAATAGAGCCCACACCAACAATAAGTATCCTCATGCTATTTCTCCTGCGTCGTATGCTGTGATATCGGGTAACATCCGCCTCTTTCAAGGACCTGTCTTCTTTTGTAAAAGCTGGTAAGAAATTTCTTATACAGGATTTTATCCACTGGAAGCGCATAAAACATGAATTTATTTCTCATTTTTGCGATTGAAATAAATATGGTATTCATCAGGTGGTCAATTTTTCTGTCAATCTGATGATTTCCAAGCCTTGTGGCCGATTCCATGTTATGATAATATGCTGCACTCTCTGAATATTTCCCATTAACCTGCCAGGGCCTTATATATTCAGCAGAAGTGTACATATTGATTATATCCTCATTTGTCCATTCCTCAAAGCGTTCCGGTTCTGTCAGATATCCTTCTTCCAATAATTTCGCAGTCAGTTCGCATTTAGGATACGGCCTGAAAGTTCCGACACCACATGAAAAATACGGATATTTCCTCAATTTATTGATTAACTTAATTGTTTTTTTAATATCCTCGAGAGATTCTTCCGGGACTTCAAGCATAAAAGATGACCGTGCAATAATCCCGTATTCATCGCACTTCTTGACGGCATATTCGGCTTGTTCGGGAGTAATACCTTTTTTCATCAGCTTAAGAGTATGGAGGGAGCCTGACTCTATACCAAGGGTAAGCTGTATGAGCCCAGCTTTTTTGGCAAGCTTAAGAATTTCATCATTTAGCAAACGGTCATTGAAATAATCACAGCGGCACTCTGCATCCCATGTTATATCAAGACCCTCATTGATAATTCCGGTACATATTTCCCTCACTCTCTTTATGTCAACAAAAAAGTTGTCATCGATTATTTTAAAGTGCGTAAGATTGTATTTTTTTACAATATGCCCTATATCGGAGATGACCTTTTTTGCACTCTTCTTACGGTACTGCGTATTACCACTTACCACGTTAATACAGAACGCACACTTGGAAGGGCAGCCTCTGCTACTATCGTAAGGCAGCCATCGCATTGGTTGTTTCACATATTTCGATAATGTATCAGTAAGATAGTTGGTTATGAATCTCTCAATATTGCTGTCGATACTGTAGTCAGGTACTGGAAGAGTATCAAGATCAAGTATTTTTTTATTGAATATCTTGTCTTCACGCGTTCTTCCGCTTGCCACCATATCTGCAATCTCGAGTATATGACCTTCACCTTCCCCCACAACCACATAATTCACATATTCACATCGTGCCATCTGCTCAGGAAAAAGAGTGCAGTGCCACCCGCCAGCAACGACAGGCACATCTGAATGCTCTTTTATGAATTTCATCACGCGATAGGCATCCGGTGATTCGGAAGTGAGTAATGTAATCGCTACCAATAATGTATCTTCAAGCTCACGTTCGATACTTTTGAGCGAGTCTTGTTCGAGAGCACAATTGATAATTTTAACATCGTATCCTGCAGATTTCAGCACCGAACCTATACATATAAGGTTTAGTGGTGGATAGTTATTATAATTATAAACATTTTCAGGACGAATTAATAATATTTTCTTCGATACTCGATTAACCTCAACCATTATATCTCGCTCCTGTGTCATATGAATTCTTAATATTTATTACTTGCAAGACGAAAAATTATTTACGATCTGGCTTATTCTGACCAAATCATTTTCAATCATTTTCGGGAACAGAGGCAGGGTAATGATCCTCTTGAATACGTTTTCGGTTACAGGGTAATCATTTTTATTAAAATCAAAGTTTTTAACATAATAGCTATGCCTGTAAATCGGAATATAATGCACATTGACCCCGATGTTCGCATTTCTCATATATTTAAAAAAATCATCCATGTCGATGGATTCATCCAGCAGAATCGTGTATAAATGCCATGCATGCTTAACACCAGTTCTTATCACAGGCAAACTGACATAATCCACACAAGCAAGAAGCTCATTATACCTTGATGCCAGTTCATTACGCTTATCAATGAACATATCCAGTTTCTTCAATTGTGATATCCCGAGAGCTGACTGGAAATCAGTGATCCGGTAATTCCTACCAAGATACTTCATATCATATGCCCACGATGCATCAGGGCCATACCTGTCCTGCGCATCCTTGTCTATACCATGA
>JAMJFV010000172.1 GCA_023544495.1 ANME-2 cluster archaeon | reverse complement strand
AGGTTGATCATTTCATTCACACATCAGAAAATGGAAAGAGCTTGTCTGAAGATATTCATGTGTGCTTCAAAAAGTTGAGGGATTTCCTGGATGGAGATCCTTCCATTGAAGAAAGGAGAGAGAAAAAAGCCATTTTCGAGAAGGAATTGGAGGCTGTTGTGGACAAATATTCTGAGTTCAAGGAACTGAAGAAACCCTTGACATATATCAAGAATGGATTTGGATACTGGTACACCTGTATGCTCTATCCAGGTATGGAACCGACTAATAATCTTGGCGAACAGGCTATGCGTGAGCATGTGATAATGCGAAAGATCATTGGTTGTTTCCGTTCGGAAAATGGAGCTGAGAATTATCAGTATATTGCATCATTACTGGCTACATGCAGATTGCAGGGGAAGAATGGATTTGAGGAGCTTGAGAAAGTACTAAGGCAGGAATTGTGTATGAGCTAAACAAATACAAAACTTTGTTGTAAAGTGATCATAATTTTTGCCGTGCTGTACTGTTCAGCCGGGTGATGCCATCCCTGGTACCTATCCATAGGTTAGCGTCATCGTCCTGTACCAGAGACTTGATTTCAGGATTTGACAGCCCGTTCTTTTCAGTCAGTACCTGCCACTCCCCCGCTTTCCATCTTGCCACACCATCATATTCAGAACCGAACCACATCACTCCATCAGTATCCTGCAAGAAAGAGCGGACTTTGTTACCGGCCAGCCCGTCTTTTTTGGCAAGGACATGCCCTACGGTCCAATCGGTACCATTATTGACCAATGTTACAGCGCCTCCTCTTTCGTATAACCCGGTACCGACCCATATGTTCCCATCACTATCTTCGGATAACGTGTTAATATTATTGTGCGGTAGCCCGTTCTGTGTGGTGAATAACTGCCATTTGCCATCATTATAGTAACTCAGGCCGCCCCCTGGTGCAACATAAGAACCGAACCACAGACCGCCTTTGTTGTCTTCCAGCATTACATTGACCATATCATCAGCAAGACCATCCGCTTCTGTAAGGGTGCGCCATTCCCCGTTTTCAAGCACTGCCGCACCGCCCCAGGTACCGACCCATATATGCCCATGGTGGTCCTGCATCAGTGCGTTCACCCGTATGTCGGGCAATCCGTCATCTGTGGAATATGTCTGAAACGTATTACCGTCATAATAGGTGAGGCCTGATGGATGCCCTATCCACAATCCACCTTCCCGGTCCACAAGCAGGGCACGTACATAGGTCATAGGTGGTTCGGTTCTCAGTTCGGCGACAACCTGACCGCTTTCCCGGTCCAGCCCTATGACACCGTCTTTACCTCCTGCCCAGATGGTATCATCCTGTATCGCCAGTGCCATCACATCATGCGGGGGACGGATTATTTTCCAGCCATCAGGAATTTCTTTCTGGTCAGGTTCTGTGTTCTCGATTGCAAACTGGACTACCATAAAGAGCAGGGTACCAGTCAGAATGACCAGGAAAAAGAGGCGAATCGTCCGGTCTTTTTTCATCCGCATCATTCATCCCTGTATATTTTAATTTCAATTATTCGCTCTGAGATATGGTTTGCCTCTCCAGCATCATGGGTCACATATATCAGGCTCCCCCCGGTATTGGCAACAGTTTCTTTGATAAGGGTCAACATTTCCTGTTTCAGGTCAGGATCGAGGTTTGTCAGCGGTTCATCAAGCAGCAGATATTCCGGTTCCGGTGCCAGTGCCCTTGCAAGTGCAACCCGGCGTGCCTGACCTCCTGATATCTGGCTGGGGTAACGGTTTGCCAGCTCCATCAATCCGGTCCTTGTCAGCATTTCCTGCACCCGTCCATCATTTCCTGAATGAAGACCGAACCTGATATTCTGTGACACAGTCATATGCGGCCAGAGTGCAGATGTCTGGAATACAAAACCTATGCTCCGCCTGTGCGGGGGCAGTACCCAGCCAGGGCAGCTGACCAGTGACCCGTTGATATATATCTCACCTTCGTCAGGTATCTCAAGACCGGCAATAAGGCGCAGCAATGTTGTTTTTCCGCAGCCGGACGGCCCCAGGACCACAAGGGATGTATGGTCCGAAACCTCAAGGGAAAAATGCTCTATCACTTTCACATCCCGGTAATATTTTGTGACGTCGTTGATCTGGATCATATTCCGGTGTCCTCCCGTATTCTCCTGTTATCCGGCATCAGGCGTGACCATCCACGCAGCATTATCATGGCTAAAAACCCTGCCAGCAACGTGATTGCCACCATCATCAGGCACAGTCCGGCTACCTGCTCTGAAGCTCCATAATGCAGGTAATTGTATATCTTGAGGGTGAGAGTACCCCGTCCCGGCGGGACTGTTATGAGGGTCGCACCCAGTTCTCCTATGCTCAATGCAAATGTTATGAATGCAGCAGCCATTAAACCAGGGGTCATGAGCGGCAACCTGACTTGGAACCAGGTCCGAAGCGGATGAGTATCAAAGACCTGTGCTGCGTCTAACAGTAATGGATCGATGCGGCGTAATTGTGTCATAAGGACTATGGCAGCCAGAGGCGTGAACCGGGCCAGAAGCGCCAGGAGAGGCATGGCAGAAGTGCCGTACAGTTCGTACCAGAGAGGACGGTTCCATAACGATACCATGCCGATACCCACCAGGGGAGCAGGTACTGCCAGCGGTGATATTACCAGCACCCACCATACTGTTCCCCGCCAATCCTTCCTTTGCATCTCGTGTGCTGCTGCAAGGGCAAAGGGCAGGCAGATGAGAGATGCAGCTATGCATATCCAGAACGTGAACGATATCTCACTGCGAGACATTGAGATTGTCAGTGCAAGGTCCTTCCCTGTTCCGACAGACGAGACAAGGCTCAGTACCAGGATAGATATCTGCAGGAAGAGAACGATAATGGCAAACCGTTGCAGCCAGGTGAACCAGAGCGGCCAATCGTATGTACCTGCCCGGCTCCGGACCTGGTTCTGGACGGCATCTTTGAGTGCGTTCCGTGCTAACAGGATAACAGCGAGAGTAATGAACAGTTCGGGCAGGGCCAGTAAAAAAGCACTTGACGGCTGGTTGGTTGCGCCGTATTCTGCAAATATCTCAAGTGAATAGACATTTAATCCGAACAGGGAGGGGACACTGTAATCCACAAGACTGAGCAGGAACAAGATGCCTGTACTCGCTGCAAGCATGGGTGCCATAAGCGGCAGGATCACCCTCAACAGGACCTGTATATCAGAGCGGACAAGCCTGGCAGCTTCGATCATGGTTACCTCCACGGATTCAAATCCTATGAGTGACAGTCCGACCGCTATGGGTAGCAAAGCCATAAGCTGGACCCACCAGCTTCCTGACCATCCCTGTAGCGAGATTCCGGGCAGTCCGAACCGTACAAGAATATCGCTGAGATACGACATTGACGTAGACCATGCCAGTGCATGCACATACGGGGGGATGGGGGCGAATACCAGGAGAAACCAGCGCAAGGAATGTTTTCGTCCTGACTGCCAGCGCCATAGGACACTTGCGATCATCACACCCAGTATCATACCGCCCGCTGCCACACAAAAGGCCAGGGCGATACTGTTAAAAAGCAATCCAGAACTTCGTTCGGTAGGGATTACTTGTCCGGGTTCTGATGCGAGATAGCCAGCAGAATCCACAACTAAAGACAGCAGTGGTCCGAATACGATGAATGTAAATGCAAGCAGCCCGAAGATGTGCAGGTAACTGCCTGGTGAACGGTGTTGGTACCTGTAGGGAATGGACATGGTTTTTTCATTTCTGTTGTTACCGAATGAATATCTCTCTCAAATCCTCTTTTGCCAGCTGGTTCTGCTGATAGATGTCGTCGAAGCTGATGGTCATATCCTTGATACCGGGTGCAAGAGGACACAGGGGCTCTCCATCGACCGGACGCAGGGATACCTGTATCCAGCCCGAGGTCACCAGTGAACTTTCCACGTGTCTGCTCAGGAGGTAGTCGATCAATATCTTTGCCTCAACGGGATTGGGTGAACGTTGTATCAATGCAACCGTGTTGGGTATGATGAACGTTCCCAGACCATTTTCAGACTGGTCAGGGAAGATTACCTCAACGGGTGCCCCCTTCCTGATGGCACCGCAGGCATCATCGGTATCGGTAAGGCCCATGTCAAGCTGGCCACTGGCTACCAGGTCCCTGACAACAGAATTGCCATCCACTACCCGTACGCCACCGGACTGCAGGTTTGAAAAGAGGTCTTTTGCTTCATCGGGCCCGAGAGTAGCGTACAGGGCTGCGGCATGAGTAGCAGAAGTTCCAAACATGGGATAAGCGATACCAACCCTGCTGCGGTTGGGCAGG
>JAMJFV010000171.1 GCA_023544495.1 ANME-2 cluster archaeon | reverse complement strand
CCCAGCATATCTGGTTATCGGGATTGCCGGTACTGCCGCCGGTGCCTGTGGTGGCGTTGTTGACGGCGCGGTGGATACTGGTGTTGCTATTGAGACTGCCGTTGATGGCGCTGACATTGACCAGGCGGGTGGCACTGGTGCTGCCGACGTTGTGGCAGCTGATACAATCGGGGCCGCCGCCGGCGGTGATGTTGACGTCGTGGAAGTCGATGGGTTGAGCACCGCCAACGACGTGGCAGGTCCAGCAATCATCGATCGCGGCAGTAGCGTTGGTGTGGGTGGCAATGCTGGGTTTGGTGCTGGTGACGTTCATGGGGGTGCCCCAGTAAGTGCTCTCGACCAGGGTACCGACACTGCTGTTGGCGCCAAGGTGGCATATTCGGCAGTCTGTTGTGTTGGGCATATGGTCGATGGTCTGGGTCCAGCGATACGGGCTCATATTGGTGTCAGAATAGCCATAGGCTTTCAGGGAGTTGTTAAATGCATAATAACTGCCTGCTGCCACTCGTTTTTCATAACTCACACCGTGGCAGGAGCCATCTCCGGTGCTGTTGTTGAAGTTGAAACAGCTCGAGGGGCTGGTCAGTTCTGTGTAACTGGGATCGCTCTGGTTGCTTACCACAACGGTAGCGTTCACGCTATCATTGATGTGATTGAATATCCGCGGAAGGGTGCTGTTCATATCTGAACGCAGGTTCATGCTTGCGGTATTGAACGGGCCGGCTGAATTGTTATAGTGACATTCCTCGCAGATCTTTGTGTTCGCATCGGTGACACTGGACATCACACCTCCTTCTTCGTGGCAGGCATAGCAACCTTCAATATCCTGGAACTTCAGGCCCTGCTGGGTTACATAGTCGGCACCATCGCCTTCCCAGTCAAAGCCCCAGGTATGGATGTCGCCGGCAAATGAGATGTTCGTATCGTGTAACGAATCGCCGCTGCCGTGGCAGTTGGCACAGAAACTGGCAGATTTATTCACAGGATGCCGAATCTGCGTGACGTTGCCCCATACAAGGGCATTGGTGGTGTTCTTGTGGCATAAGGAACAGTCTGTTGTGGGCTGGACGGCACTGATATTGGTCGAAGTCAGGCTGCCGTAGTGAGAGACATTGGACAGGTCGGTCTCGTTGCGAGTCCCGTTGATAGGTTCAATATGAGGTGTGAGACTGCTATTATGACATGATGCTGAACAGTTATAGCCGGCAGTTATATCAGAGCTATCATTCAGTCCATATGGAATATGCTCAATCGTAATTGGGATAGGATCATCAAATGTACTTCCTGCAGGTGTCCCGTTGACGTGACAATCACCTTCAGTACAATCAAGCGGGAAGGTAGTATTTGCCGGATTGCTTGCACTGAGCGGATCAGACGGGTGCTGGGTCGGCTGACTGCCGTTGCCGTGACATGCCCAGCACGCTTTGCTCAGATTATTAGTCAGACCTGAAGCTGACTGATTGCTGTTCAATAATGCATGGACACTGATGTTCATGGCACTCTCATTCACATCTGGCCTGGCACCTCCGGTTCCATGACAGGCCACACAATCCGGACCACCTTCAGTGGCATTGATGACACCCTGGTCGTGCAACGTGGTCGTTCCAACGATGTGGCATCCGTAACAGTCCCCATCCGCAGCATGGGATATCTGGGTAGCATTGAACTTTGTCCCATTTGCTGTCTGGTGACAGTACACACAACCCTGGGAGCCGCCAGCCCATCCGACGGTGTCAATCACAGTATGAGAATCACCTGCATTATCTGTCAGGTTCTTGACATAATGGGCAACTATGTTTGTGGCACCACTTGGCATATTAGACATGCTAGCAGTTCCGCTCTGTACTGTCTGGTTATAAACGGTCACACCTGTCAGACCGTGACAGAATTCACAGGTCAGGGTACTGTTGGTCCTCACATACTGGGTGTCAGCACCTGACCAGTGGGAAGTGATATTAATGCTCAGGCTGGTGTTGCCATGACAATCTGTGGCATTATCGCAGGACTTTGGCGGATAGAGAGTTACATTATACAGATCATGTGCCGGTTGGTCCGGTTCAGTACCGTCGCCATGGCACAGCCAGCATGCTTTGGAAGCACTATTTGAAAGGGGAGAGGTATTGGTTGCATCATAGTTCAGGTTAGCGTGTCCCGATGCCGTAAATACAGACACATCAACAGGCTGGCTGCTCTGGTTGTGGCAACCTGAAGCCAGACAATCGGGTCCACCGGCACCTGTGGATATGTTGGCAGAGTGGAAGGTGGATACATCTGCATCATTTGACTGGTGGCAGTCGATACAGTCTGTGCTGGGATTGTGTGAGACGGCAATATCATGGCAGCCGGTACACCGTGAACGGTTCCAGGCAAGAGTTCCGTATGTTTCAGATGAGTTCCCGGGTGCAAGTCCTGAATAATTATCAGCGGCATGGAAATCAGTATTAGTATAACGTGTTCCCGGTGTTCCCGTCTTGGCAGAAACAGTGGCAGATGCATTCATGTGACATGCATCACAGGTCACGTTACTGGTAGCATTACCGTGGGCTCCGCCCCAGCCATTGGAACTGACAGAATATTGGTGGCATGCATTTTCACAATAATTGTCAGTATCAGATGTATAGCTAAAACCAGGATTCGATAGATTGTAATGTAAATTGACTACCGGCAAGCTACCTTCCTCGTGGCAGGAGTCGGTGCAATTTACTGGTTGACTGCTGCCACCATAAGCATGCAGATTGGTGCTTGCTGACAATCCGTATTTAGTCTGGTTGGTGGCATCGTTGTGGCAGTTGAGGCAGTACTGGGCTGAGGTCGCATCTCCTGTTGTAAGTTCACTCGTATTACCATAGTGTGACACTACAGCATCAGTTGATACGGTCACTGAATCGGTATAAGGTGCAACACTATTATTATGGCATTGGGTACAGTTGTAGGTTGTGTTCAGTTCACTGGCAGCAGGCTTGTGTTCATCCGGCTGGGGAGCACTGAAGTTAGTGTCAGCAAGTGATTCATGGCACTGGGTACAGTTCCTGGGCGAATCATATCCATCAGGATGCACGCCATCAGGTAGTTCAGCATATGTAACACTGCCCCCTGCTGCAAGTGTGTCATTTGTATGGCAGGCCCAGCAGGTTTTATCTTCAGTCCGGTCTGCAAATCCTGCAATATTGTTGAGGTTATCATGAAGGTTGCCAGTCTGGTTCATATTGGCCACGTCGACCTTACCTGAACCTGAGCCATCATGGCATGACGTGCAGTTCTTGCCGCCGAAGGATGATTCCACATTGGTGTTGATATGAGTGGCTGCATTGACCGATGAATTAGTATATCCGGTATGACAGTCCTCGCACACATCACTTGCAGGATGGTCTGCAGCAGTCCTGGTCTTGGTGGGTGGATTGCCGTGACATGAGTCGCATGTCCTGGATGTGCTGTTGGTCCATACAGCAAAGGTATCTCCGCCGACATTGGCGTTCGTGTTGGGGTCATGGCAGTAGACATAACATGTCTGGGTGCCCTGTGTCCAGATAGCACTGAAACTACCGCTGCTGTTTGCCAGTCCCGAATATGAAATATTGGCATTTCCACCATTGAAATGGGATACCGGATAACCGGCATGGCAGAGGCTGCAATCATAGCCTTCAGTCACATTGTGAATTATGTGTCCGTCAGTGGCTGGTACACCGGTTGTGGCATTGGTTGAGTGGCATACGTCACAGGTCCCTGTGATGTTGTTCCATGTGCCCGTACCAGCTACTGCATTGACCGGCAGGCTCTTGTTGTGGCATGACACACCGCTGCAGGTATCATCATTACCGGTTGCAGCGTTAAGTGTATATGAAGCTATTGTCACACTTCCGTTGGGTGATACATCTGCATTTCCATCGTTTTGAGGGTGACCCCCTTCATTGCTGCCGCCAGTGTTGTGACAATAATTACAGCCGGTATCCTGCCGGAACGGCCCGACCTCACTGGCATTATGGAAGGTGTGACCGCCTTCGGTCATCAGGGTGCCATCTGGCGGCTGCCCGTGACAGCCGGTACAACCCGTGCCGACGCTCAGGTTGTGCATATACGTAGTAATATTAGTAGTATCCCCGGAATGGCAGCTGGTACAGTCATCATCCGTTGTCATCGGGAAGAATGAATAATGGTCCACTCCACCAGCCGGGAAATACGTATCCGTGCTATTTATTGCGGGGGGTACCAGGGTCATGTTTCCGACCATTTTACTATAATCGGTGCTGCCGTTGACGTGGCACTGGAAACACCAGGTCGATGACGTGATGGCCTGACCGGTCGGGGTGTTGCCTGCTGCGAAATCGGCAGGCTT
>JAMJFV010000170.1 GCA_023544495.1 ANME-2 cluster archaeon | reverse complement strand
GATATAAGTCTGCTTGATTTTGTGGGGATTAAATTAGAACTTGAAGAAGCTCTTGGCAGGAAAGTTGATTTAGTAGAATACTCTGCGATTAAACCTATCATTAAAAATCAGATATTAAGCGAGGAAGTTGCTGTCTTATGACACGGAACATAAAGCTTTACCTTCAAGACATCCGGGAAAGCATACTTGCGATAGAAGATTACACTGGTTCGCTAACAGAGGATGAATTTTATGAGAACCGCCAGGTTCAGGATGCAGTTCTGAGAAGGTTGGAGATTATTGGTGAAGCGGTTAAAAATATTGATAAGCATTTCAGGGATAGATACCCGAAGATAGCATGGACAAAGATTACAGGAATGAGAGATGTTTTAATTCACGCATATTTCGGAGTAAATATGAAAAGGGTCTGGAGTGTAATTGAAAAAGACATTCCTGAACTGAAAGAAGAGATCCATTATATATTGGAGAGTAAAGATATTGGATAAAGAATTACAGAGGCGGATTGAGAGGATTAAAGAGCATCCATGGGTGCGGGTGGTGGAAGAGAATCATGGATAAGCCAGAGAATATAAAAAAATGAAAACCCTCAACCACAAGCAGCGAATCCTCCTGAAAGTCATCGAAGCACTTGACGAAAAAGGCACATCGTCCAGGTTCATGCTTGTGAAAAACCTGTTCCTGCTCGCCCATGAAGAAAACATAGGCCGCCTCATCAAATTCTACAACTTCTTTCCCTACAGGTACGGCCCATTTTCCAACGTCTGCTATGCAGACCTCGCCAAACTGGAAAAAGAAGGGTTACTGACCGAGCAAGGAAAACACCTCTCATTGACCGAAAAAGGAATTCAAGCTGCCCGGACCGCAGACCAAAAAGCATCATTAAAAGTGAAGAGGGTAACCCGCAAGTTCAATTCAGACCGTGAAATACGAAAATATGTTTATAAAAAATTCCCCGAATACACAGTAAAAAGCGAAATAGTCCAGCAGCCCACAAAACAAACCACTTCCGGACTTTTCACAATAGGGTATGAAGGCAGGGATATTGACTCATTCCTCAACACATTGATAAAAAACGAAATCAATCTCATAATCGATGTCAGGAAAAACCCTTTCAGCATGAATTTCAGTTTCACCAGAAACAAACTCCGGAACTACCTGGAAAAAATAGGCATGCAGTACATCCACATCCCGGAACTCGGAATAGAAAGCAACCAAAGAGACAACCTGTCCACACTAAAAGATTACCAGGCCCTGTTTAAAAAATACCAGGCCACCACGCTAAAAGAACATACCAAACAGATTGAGCACATCACACAACTGAGCAGGACACACCGTGCAGCCCTCATGTGTTTCGAGGCAGATACAGCATATTGCCATCGAACTATTATTGCCAGGGACATAGAAATGAAACACGGGAGGGAGGTGACTGCCCTTTGAAAGAAAACATCCTCGTGCTGGTCAGGGCAACACCGGAAAAAAGTAACAGACACGGTCACCTTGTTTGTGTTGCAGGAATTAATGAAGACAACCATCTAAGAAGATTATACCCTTTCGAGTTCAGGCACGGAGAAAACCTCATCGATTTCAGGAAAAGGGATATGATAGAAGTAGCCCTTACTGAACCGGACAATGATAAAAGACCGGAGAGCAGAAAAGTAGTAACCCATACAAACCTCAACTCACGATTAAACGATGAAGATGTGCGCACCAGGATATTACCACTTGTAACTTCTATTGAAAAACTAAATGAAACAAGTGCAAGCCTGGGCATAATAAAACCAGAACTTCAGGACGTAAAAATTCAAATAAACGCAACGAAAATATCTGATGAACAAACATATTTTTCAATGGCAGGAGATTTTCTCGAAACCCATGAAAAAGTGAAAATACCAGTGGAACTTAGATACCAGTTCAAATGTAAAAATGAGCCTGAATGCAAAGGCCACAACATCATTCTAATTGACTGGGAACTGAACGAACTGGCCCGAAATGTCATGCGAAACGACAAAGACTCTGGTATAGTGAAGGAGAAAATCCGTGCAAAATTCTTTGATTTTATGAAGACAAGAGACCTCTATTTTTTTATGGGTACACATTTCCGCTTTGGTACATGGATTATTATAGGAATTTTCTATCCTTCACTACCGAAAAATACAATCTCCGATAGCACCGTTCAGACAACTTTATTGGGTGTATAATATGAAGTGACGCTCAAAAAAAAGGCTCATAGAGATAAGGAGCTTCTGGAGAGAATATAAGCAATCAGGAGACTGGAAAAAGTTGATGAAAAGACTCGGTGATTTCCTTGAGGAGAAAGGAGAGCATCAAAGGGAAATATTTGAGCCGTATAACCCTGATTTATTAAAATTGGTGGTGGTTGTTTTTATATCTAAATATACTGCTCCAGTAGAGTTCGGGTGGAACTGCGATATAGTTCAGACAGATAAACTCACCACCCCACCTCGAACCAATAAACTACGACCGCTGGGCGCAACTCGAATTCAAAGACGAACTGACAGGTGCAGAGATGAAAGAAAAACAGGCGCTAAGCTTTTTCCTTTCCATACGCCAAAAAGCTATAAATGATAAGATTGTTTTGATGGTATGCCGCCATGTGCGGATGCACTCAAATAAGCGGTGCGTTCTTTTTCGATGGCATAATTCCAATGTATAACTGAAGGTAATCAAATGAGTATTGAATACGGTGTAAAGACCAAGAATAGACCCAATATTGTGAAGGATCTGGAATCCGGGGATGTGCTCCATATAGGAGTTGAGGGTGGAGAAGAAATATTCTCGGTAATTAAGGTCGGTAACAATGAATACGTACTGCATCAATCAGATCATGAGGCCGCTTATGCACACAGCCGGGGAGTTGTTAACCAGAAGATAATGGATTTCGCTGAACGATATGATGCTTATTACATTGTCACAAAAGAAGATCTCAGCAAACTGAACATTATCAGGTAACCTGTTGATATTTTTTCAACTATTTTTATTTTGATGCTGTTGCCAGGCCAGCCTGTATACGCCGGGTCATCGTTACCGCATGGGGATCGCACAGGAAAAGTTATTACCGGGATAGGAATGATACCTAAAGGTTTGGTGAAGCAATACTATGAAAATTGTTGGAATATCCGGTAGTCCCAACCGGGATGGCAGTAACAACCACATGATCGAGCGTGCCCTGGACATTGCCAGGCAGAGAGGATTTGAAGTTGAGAATATATCCCTCGCCGGTGCAGACATATCCCCCTGTACTGATTGCCACGTCTGCAGAACAGAAAACACCTGCTCCATTGAGGACGATATGGAAGGGATCAACAGTTCCCTTGCGTCTGCCGATGGTATCATTGCGTCGTCGCCCGTGTATTTCGGGACCCTGTCCGGACAGTTAAAGATACTGTTCGACCGTACACTTCCCCTGAGAAGGAATGGATTTTTACTGAAGGATAAGGTCGGTGCCGCACTGGCCGTGGGGGCGTCCCGTAACGGTGGACAGGAATACACGGTCTGGTCCATACATGCATGGATGCATATCCATGGTATGATAGTGGTAGGCGACAATAGTCACTTTGGCGGCATTACTCAAAAGGCAGCCGATACCGATGAAGTAGGCATGAGGACCGTAGAGGACACAGTGAACAAATTGTGCGATACACTTGAGAGGCTTGCACCCCGTACATGAGCGTAAAATCTATGTCCTGATACTACATAGAAAACACGCTTACCAGATATGAGGTATGGTTATGAATGAGATACTAGAGATTATAGAGCAGGACCCAAAGATTGACCCGGCAGAGATTGCCAGGCTTACCGGATATCCTGAGGCTGATGTACGCTCCCGTATCAAGGAACTGGAGGATAGCGGTATCATACGCAAGTACAAAGCTGTCATTGACTGGGACAAAGTGGGTGAAGAATACCTCTATGCTATAATCGAACTCAAGATCTCCCTGGGTGACAGGTCGGGATACGATGCTATTGCCAGGCGCATTGCCAATTTTAACGAGGTCAGGTCTGTACGGTTGATATCGGGCGACCATGACCTATCCCTGACCGTGCGCGGCCATTCCATGAAGGACGTGGCTTTTTTCGTGGCAGAGAAGATCGCCACCCTCGACCAGGTACAGAGCACGGTAACACATTTCGTATTAAAGACCTACAAAGAGGACGGAGTAACACTTTTCGAGAAGGACAAGTCCAAAAGACTGGCCATAACTCCATAAGATGATGTGAGCGACCGATGAACAAGACACGAAAATTTGTTTCTGAAAGGGTACGTGTTGTCCCACCTTCGGGTATAAGGAAATTCTTTGATATGGTCATCGATATGGATGATGTTATCTCCCTGGGTGTGGGCGAACCTGATTTTGTCACACCCTGGCATATCAGG
>JAMJFV010000016.1 GCA_023544495.1 ANME-2 cluster archaeon | reverse complement strand
TATGGTGGAAGTTGCATATCAACAACCGGGCACCAGATACCTGGCGCTTGACCAGTTCATACCCGCACATGCCCCGCTCATGCGCCCATTCGTTCACTTCCTCGGGCGTGCGCACGTCCTCGTGGTACCAGGAGGTAAAATCGTCACCGGGATCGAGCGAAAATGCGTCCAATGTTGAAGGGTTCTGCGGTCCCTCATCCTGCACGACCACGTTGTAGAACTGGGTGCAGTGACGCTCTTGCAGGTCCTTTATTTGTTTTGCCAGTTTCTCCAGCTCTATTGAAATTGCTCTGGTTGTTTCAATTGTCGCGTCAATAGGATGCTGTTTCAATTCCTGGTGCAGGTACCCGAGCTGTGCCCTGAGCTGTGATTGCTCCTTTTCCTTTTCAATGAGCTCGAGGGTATTTTCCCTGAGGATGTTGCAGGTCTCGTAATCTTCATCCCTGGAGCACATGTGCTTCTTTCCCTTGAGTACCACCACGTTAATATCATGCAGTTGCTTGATCTCCCTGGATTCATCAATGAACTGCTGCATCTGTTGGTGCACGTTTGTCGCTATTATGACCACTTTATCCTGTTGTTGTGCAACATCAATGGAGGGGGAGAGTGCGCTGAGGGTCTTGCCGGTCCCGCACGCACCCTCGAACAGCACCACCTTGCCGTTGTGCAGGGCCTTATGTATGGAATCCATTGCTGCCTGCTGGTTGGGGTAACATGAAGGCTTGGGGAAGAATTTCATGTATTCAGGAGTCATTAGGGTAGAATTCCTGTTCCTCTTTAAATATGGTTGGTAATAGCGGTGTGAAACTAATAGATTATGGAATTATGGAAATGAGAGACACAATGCCAAAATACAGTTATACAGCGAATATATCAGATTCATGTGCGACTACAAATCTGTGTAAACGCTCATGAGTCTTCGACTCATGCATGAAGCATGAAAAACCTCATTATTCCTACTGTTTCTATTATTACTTGATATGGGCAGTGATCTTCTATTGTTCGATTACTACCTTTTTTCATATCTTCAATCACCATCCAAACGTATTAAAATTAAAAAATAATCCTAACAATGACTCAATAAATAGGATGATTTTGATACAAAATCAAGAATACATATAGCAAAATTTTAGAGATATATGAATGGAATATTTTAGGAATATTTTAACTGTCAGAGTAGGGTAATATTATTCCATTCGTAAACCATCGTCAGGTGCCTTTGGACACTTAGGTGGAGTCGTGAAAATCGAGCCATAATTAAAAAATGAATCGCGGAAGCAATAAGAGAATAAACACTGATCCTCGTCAAATAATAAATACGAAGCAATAGTTTTCCTGATCCTGCAACTGCACGGTGAAATCCCCTTCTTTGTATGATATGCATGCAAAAGTAAAACCAAAAAAGATATATAAATTTAGTGATAAGCATTATGATAATTAAAAGTATATAATCATTTTTTGGGGTGTAATTCGCATGAGCAAAAAGGATAAATGTAAAGCGTTGATGGCAAAATTTTTCGGTCCTGCATCGGCCAAAGTCGTTGACAACATGAGTGAAGAAGAATGTGTGGCTATTTGCAGATCAAAGGTCAAAGGATTGTTAGGTGAACAAAAGGCAACCGAATTTGATAAGATTTGAATTTGGAGTATAAAAAATGGAAACGTTACTTGATCTGAATGCAGGGCCAGACATGTGATGTACGATGTCAGTAATAAATGCGGCTGACCCGGATATGATCGCCCAGAGCACCCGTTCAATAAAACCAGCTATGACCTGTGGGATGTGCATGTGCCTGTAAGGGGTCACCCAGATTATTGTGAAACATGGCCAGAATCCCGAAAACCGTCAATATTTTCATCCCCTGAAACGAGAATTCGCAATGCAGGGGGTCCATGCAGAATTTCCCTTATGCCATGCACGAACGTGACCCTGTCCAGCCGGTTGTGGATATCATCAGGGGTCACTTCATGATCACGCTGGTGTGTCCACCGCATATTTCCATGATAGTGATATATCGGGAAATTTCATTTTGCTATGGCTTTAATATTAGTGACATGTTCCCTGATACGTTCTTCTTCGTCCATTTTTTCTCCGCGAAATCTTTTTTCAGGTCAATGGTATAACCAATTATGCATTTTTACGTATGATTCCTGTCAATATATACATCCCGGATATCGTCATGGAGAAATATCATTAACCTTATTAGTCATAGAGCACGAAATAGACCCAAAATTTAAAGAAGGTCAAAGACACGGGTATTTTCAATAGACTTGCACTATGGATCTTTCAACATTTTCTTTTTATACAATTACCCGTATCAAATTATTCATGTTTCATTATTTTCCGATCACCGAATAAACTTTTATCCTCAGCTGGTGGGTGTTGAGGATGTATTTTACTAATAAGATCAAGAAAATTATTATTGAACTTGAACTGAAAGAAGTCCAGAGATGGGGATTGCTCAGCACACTGGTCGGCGTGGTCGGCGGGCTCATCGCCGTGCTATTCTATTCAGGGCTCTACTACTCCACATATTTCCTGCTGGGAGGTATTGGTGGATATTACCCTGCTTCGCCAGGAGGTGATGTTGACCTGCTGGTTGTTCCCCCTTCCAGCCCTCACCGCTTACTGCTCATACTATTGCCAATGGTGGGTGGCCTTATTGCAGGTTACCTGGTCTATCGCTTCGCACCTGAGACCGAAGGTCACGGTACCGACTCGGTGATAGAATCATACCACCGACAAAGAGGTATAATACGCACACGTGTACCTTTCATCAAGGCCTTCGCATCCATGATAACCATAGGCTCAGGCGGGAGTGCGGGCAGGGAAGGACCCATAGCTCAGATCAGCGCAGGCTTCGGTTCAGTACTTGCCACCAGGCTGAAACTGACCGACAGGGACCGACGTATCCTGGTAATATGTGGAATGGCAGCAGGTATTGGTAGTATATTCAAGGCACCCCTGGGCGGTGCAATCTTTGCGATTGAAGTATTGTACCGGCAGGGTTCGGAATCAGAGGGTATTGTACCTGCTTTTATTTCATCAACCGTTGCATACTCCATATTCTGCTCGTTCTTTGGCTGGGGTTCCCTGTTCTCAATGTCGGATTACCATTTTACCCATCCCAATGAACTTATATTCTATGCCCTGCTGGGTATTGCAGCTGCAACTGTGGGCATTTTTTATGTTCATGTCTTCTACGGAATGAGAGATTTCTTCAAACGACTTGCCATCCCGAAACATTTCAAACCGGCGATCGGTGGTTTCATGCTGGGCATGATGGCATTTTTCATACCCCAAAGCCTGGGAGTGGGATACGGGCTTATCCAGCTGGCCATTAACCAGGAACTTGCCCTGGGACTGTTGTTGTTGCTGCTGTTCGCAAAGATAATTGCCACGTCATTCAGTATCAGTAGTGGTGGTAGTGGTGGTGTGTTCGGCCCCACCCTGGTAGTTGGCGCAATGCTGGGAGGCGTATTGGGAATTACCTTCCATACATTGTTCCCCTCCATCGTGGTCGAATATTCTACCTTTGTACTTGTAGGGATGGCGGCACTGCTCGCAGGAGTGGCAAAAACACCCATTGCTGCAATAATCATGGTATCAGAACTGACCGGGAACTATAACCTGCTGCCCCCATTGATGCTGGCTTCGACACTTGCATATGTTATGTCGGGTAGATGGTCTATTTATGAAAAGCAGGTCCCTACCCGGATGGACTCACCCGCCCACCGCCGTGAGATGACCATAGATGTACTGGAACTGGTCACGGTGAAAGATGTGATGAGCACCGACATTATTACCGTCAGCCCTGCTACAAAGGTGCAGACAGTATTGAACCTTATACATAAATACCGCCATATCGGTTATCCTGTACTGGACAACCTGAAGTTGGTAGGCATAGTCACCTTCGAGGATGCAGAAAAAGTACCTCTTGATCAACGGGACACAGTACTGGTGGGGGATATTATGACCCGTTCACTGGTGGTAACATATGAGGATGATAACCTTGAATACGCACTCAGGAAACTGCTTGAAAATAATATTGGACGTCTCCCTGTTGTAGAACGGGAGGATCGTACCAGGATGCTTGGTCTGTTGACCAAGTCTGATATTATCAGAGAACATGCTCAACTAAGCTCCAAGTTCTGCCGGTTACCTGCTGGCAAACGCCAGTGATCTCCTGTCTATTTACTATTGGGTCTTTGATATTGTTTTTACAATATCACTTGCACTTAAAATCCCGATAGGACGGTTAGATGCGCCAACTCCTGGTTCTGAAAGGACTAACAACCTGTGGTAACCATGTTTCATCATCATTTCAGCAGCTGATTTTAATGACGTTGTTGGTTTTACGGACTGGACATAGTAATTCATAATGGACTCGGCAGGTTGATTCAGCAAAGATTCGTCACCTACCGTTTTGAGCATATCCATTTCTGAGATTACTCCCACGACCTCACCAGAGTGATCAATGACAGCTATACCGGAAACATGCTGGTTCGACATCAGGCATGCCACTTCTTTCACAGGAATATCCATAGGAACTGTCATGACCCCTCTTGTCATGACCCCTCTTGTCATGACGTCCTTGAGTAATATAGTATCAAAATTCATTTTTTATTCACTTCCTTATGTAAAATTAAATTACCCTATAGTAGTTTTAGCATTCATTCAATATGAACCTTTTTGCTGCTATTAATAATGTTTATTGAATGATGGCACGATCATACATTGCTAAATAAATAAGTACCATTATAACCTTTCAATGGATTCAGGTGGAAACGTATGCACAATAAAATCCTGCTGTCAGGGAATATAGGTAAATCTGTCAGAATAGAGCGTATCATTAACCGGAAAACCGGCAATGCCATAATTATACCAATGGACCACGGTGTAGGTGCGGGACCCATTCAGGGACTGGCCGACCTGCCATTCATGGTGAACAAAGTAGCAGATGGTGGTGCAAATGCCGTGCTTGGACACATGGGTCTTCCAAAATACGGTCACCGGGGTTACGGCAAGGATGTGGGGCTTATTATCCATTTATCGGCATCAACTTCCCTGGGTCCGGACCCGGATCACAAGGTGCTGGTCACTTCTGTGGAAGATGCCATCAAGGTGGGAGCTGACTGCGTGTCAGTCCACATAAATATAGGTGCCCACGATGAGGCAAAGATGCTTGAGGATCTTGGCATGACTGCAGGTAAATGTGATGAATGGGGTATGCCCCTGCTGGCAATGATGTATCCCAGAGGACCGAAAGTCGATTCTGAACACGATGTTGAGTATGTGAAACATGCTGCACGCGTAGGAGCAGAACTGGGTGCGGATATAATCAAGACCAATTATACAGGCGACCCCGACTCGTTCCGGGAAGTGGTGAAAGGTTGTCCTGTCCCGGTTGTTGTGGCCGGCGGACCAAGAATGGAGACCGAAGCTGACCTGATGCAGGTAGTATATGATTCGATACAGGCTGGAGGAAAAGGGGTGGCAATAGGACGCAACGTATTCCAGGCAGATGACCCCGGCGCTATCGTGGCGAATATTGCAAAGATTGTCCATGAAGGGTTTTCAGTGGAAGAGGTCTATGAAAACTATGACCAGGACTGACCTTTTCACAGAGCTTACCGGACTTGCACTGGAAAATCCAACGATACTGGCGGCAGGCGTACTGGGTACAACGGGATCATCCCTCAGGAGGATGGCAGACTCTGGTGCAGGTGCTGTTGTGACCAAATCCATAGGTATTGAACCAAACCCGGGCCACCGCAATCCCACCATGTTCAAACTGGAATGTGGATTTTTAAATGCTATGGGCCTGCCAAATCCGTCGTATAAGGAGTTCAGGAATGAACTTGGTATTGCGAAAGAAAGCGGTGTACCTGTGATAGCCAGCGTGTTCGGGGCTCATCCTGACGAATTCTCTCAAATTATCGCTGGACTGGACGGTGCTGATGCGTATGAATTGAATGTAAGCTGTCCCCATGCAGGCAGGTACGGTACAGCGGTTGGTACGGACCCGGTGCTGGTTGAAGAGATTACCCGGGCTGCCAAACATGCCGCAAGCGTACCTGTATGGGTGAAACTCACCCCCAATGTCACAGATATCGTAGGTATAGGTGAAGCGGCCCAGAAAGGCGGTGCCGATGCGGTAGTCGCCATCAATACGCTACGGGGCATGGCCATTGATATCCACAGCGGTTATCCCATCCTGGGCAACCGCTTCGGCGGGTTATCAGGGCCCGCCATACACCCGGTAGCGGTAAAGTGTGTCTATGACCTGTACCAGGTACTTGAAATACCGGTGATAGGCGTGGGCGGTATTGCGAACTACCAGGACGCTGTTGAGATGATGATGGCCGGGGCACGTGCGGTACAGATAGGATCTGCGGTCCATGACAGTATTACTGTATTCAACGAGGTGACCGCCGGATTAGCCCAATACCTGGAAGACAAGAGTATGGTACTTGATGACATCATCGGTCTGGCCCACAGGAAGGTGGGATTGTGATACCACACAATGCAGTTATTACAGAGGTGATCCAACAGACGCCGACCATTACTACTCTGAAAACTGATATCAAACTGGAAGCACTACCGGGCCAGTTCGTTATGGTCTGGGTCAGGGGACTGGATGAGGTGCCTATGGCGTTGTCGCATCCCGACAGTATCACCGTGCAACGAGTGGGTGAGGCCACCGTTGCTCTGTCAGGTATGCGGGTAGGTGACAGTATCGGTATCAGGGGTCCGTTCGGGAACGGATTCCAACTGAAAGGGACCAGGATAATGCTGATCGCAGGCGGTGTCGGTGGTGCACCATTACTGCCTCTGGCATTGCTGGCACATGCAAAACGGCTTGATGTGACAACGATAATTGGTGCCAGGACAGGGAATGAACTGCTGTTCGAGCAACCGTTCTCACAGTCCGGTAGTGTCAGTGTAGCCACTGATGACGGGAGCAAGGGATATCATGGGTTTGTCACCGGACTGATGGACCGGTTTGACCTGGAAAGCTTTGACCAGTTTTACGTCTGCGGTCCCGAACTGATGATGAAAAACGTGCTCAACATGCTTCAGGTAAAGGGAATTGAAATGCGTTCACAGTTAAGTCTTCACAGATATTTCAAATGCGGTATAGGGGTATGTGGTGCGTGTACAATTGACCCGTCAGGCCAGAGGGTCTGCAAGGACGGACCAGTGTTCCAGGCCGATATGCTTATATATAGTGAACTGGGGAAATATCATAGGGACGCAACCGGGAAAAAAATAGTTTATTAAATGTTCAGCAAATCTTTGAGGATAGTTAAGAGATGATTGGTAGATTCAAACTTAATGATGAAGCTTTTACCGGGACCATACAGGGTACCAGGGTGATAGTAGAAAGGGACCTTTATAATGACTCTTATGAGATCGGAGAACTTGTAGCACTCCCGCCTGTTGCACCTGGCAAGATAATCGGTGTGGGATTGAACTATGTGGACCATGCTCTGGAACTGGAAATGGACCTGCCTGACCACCCTATACTATTCCTGAAACCGCCCTCAGCCGTAATAGGGAATGGGGATAAGATCCTGTACCCGCCAGAAAGTAACCAGGTTGATTACGAGGCCGAACTTGCAATAGTGATTGGAAAACGTTGCAGGAACATAGCTGCCCGCCGTGCCGATGACGTGATAATGGGATATACCTGTTTTAATGATGTTACAGCACGGGACATCCAGAAAATAGATAACCAGTGGACCCGGGCCAAGAGCTTTGACACCTTTGCACCCCTTGGTCCCTATATTATCGAACCGGGAGAGATTGACCTGTCCGATGCATTCATCCGCTCCCGTGTCAACGGAGAGGTGAAACAGGACTCCAACATCAATAATATGATATTCAATCCATCAGCCCTTGTGGATTTCATATCCCATATCATGACCCTCGATAAAGGTGATGTGATTGCCACCGGCACTCCGGCAGGTGTTGGAGAACTGCGGCCAGGCGATACTGTGGAAGTCGAAATAGAGGGCATAGGTACCCTGAAGAACCAGATGGCAAAAGCGAACATTTGACCTTAGCTTAGCGGTATCCTATACATTACCCGGTTCTTCCTCGATGACATCTTCCTGAACTGCCGGACCTTCCTGCTTATCCAGCGTAGACCCTCTGTCATCATTTCCGATATCTGATGGTCTTCCGGGTTGAGCTCCAATATAAGTCCTGTATAGCGCAAGCATGAAACCAAATGCTGCCGGACCTACAATTATTCCCATTGCGCCAACCATGAACAGTGGAGCTGTAAATGAAAGCAGGGTGATGATAGGATGTATCTGCCCCTTTTTCATCATCAGTCTGGGTCTGAGAATATTGCCGGGAATGGTCTCGAGGAACAGCCAGCCGAATATTAGCAATATTACTGAGCGTACCGGCTCATCTACGATAAAATAGTAAATGGCTGCCGGTACATAGAACGCGCCCGGTCCTACGATTGGCAGCAGGGCCAGGACGGCAATGATCGCACCCCACATCACCGGATACGGTACGCCTATCAGCATCAGGCCGATCCCGCCGATAATACCTGTGAGCACACATACTAATAAATAGACATTGAACAGGCTGTTATAAATGCTGTCCAGCTGGTACAGGAATTTCCTGACAATTTCCACCCTGTTGGAAGGCAGGACATCAATGAAGGTTTGTACGATATTCTCTCCGTCGATGAGAAGGTAATATACCATGAAAACCACTACTGCCAGTTCCATGGCAAACAGTGCAATATTTGATATGAAGCCCAGTACCATCCTCTGGAGCAGGCTGACGACTGACAATATGGCAGACGATGCAGAACCTGCAAAGTTATCTTTCATGTTCTGCTGTACTGAATCCGGGATATAATCTCCCATCAGTTCTATGCCATAATCAATTAGAGAATTCACATCTGTTTCCAGCACTACAGGTTGAAATTTTGCCAGTTCCGAGCCCAGAATGAAGATGATATTTATAAATAATGCAGAAAAAACCAGACCAACTAAAACTATGGTGAATATGGCAGTGATACGCCGGTTCTTTATCTTTGTGACCTGCCTCAGCTTCAAGTCAAGGGGATGCAACACATATGCGCCGAGTAGGCTCAAAATTATGACGTTAACAAAGACCCATGACAGGTATGTTACCAACAGAGCTGCTGACAAAACAATAATACCTGCAATGATTGTGAAATGTTTGTGTTTAAGGGGTCCGGTCATACCATATAAATTATTTTATCAAATCAAAAGTGTTTCTACCTTTTTTCACTATAAATAACTATATTATTATGCATTCAAATCAAATCTTTTTGCTATTATCTACAATTTTCTTGCTGTTACGATAATTATAAAATCTATCACTGTGTTAATGAATCTGAACTATGATAGATCTTCATACCCATTCCATATTCAGTGACGGAGAACTGCTTCCCAGTGAACTTGTACGCAGAGCAGTGGTGCATGGCTACACTGCCATAGCCATTACCGACCACATTGATTTTACCAATATCGAACATGTGCTGGACGGTATTAAGAAAACCGCATACCTTGAAGAGGTCTGGGATATACAGGTGCTTCCGGGTGTGGAGATTACCCACGTGCCGCCCCGGAAGATAAAGGAACTGGTGTCCATGGCAAGGGAACTGGGCGCCAGGATTGTGGTGGTACATGGGGAGACCCTGGCCGAACCTGTGATTCCGGGGACCAACCGGGCAGCTATAGATGCTGGTGCTGACATTCTGGCTCATCCTGGCCTGATATCCACAGAAGATGCGGCTCTTGCTGCTAAGCAGGGTGTTTGTCTTGAGATAACTTCACGCTGCGGTCATAACCGTGCCAACGGTCATGTGGCCCGGGTGGCGGAAGACGTGGGTGCAGCACTGGTTGTGGGTACCGATTCCCATTCACCTGGCGACCTGCTTACCGATGAACAGGCATATAAGATCGCACTTGGTGCAGGATTAAGTGAAAAACGTGCTAATGATGCTCTTATTTCACAACCTTTAAATCTGATTAACGCACATAGATAAACCTTTTACGATAGGTTTATATAGTATCATCTTCTTTCATATAATACTTTCATAGAGGTGCATATTTGAAAACATTAGGAACTGTACTACACACTTCCAGCCATAAAAACCTAATTGTCAGAGGGGATAAGAACAACACCAAGAATATATTGTTGCCCAGGATGAACAATGTGGTCTTGAACCGTAAAATGAAAAAGCTCGGTAAGGTCAATGATGTGTTCGGTCCGGTCGACCATCCTTATTTTTCAGTTAGACTTTTCAGTAATGTTGCTAACGAGGAACTTCTAAAGCTCAAGCACAAGCACGTTTATGTTAGATAGTTGTAGAAAATGCCGCCGGATTGGCAGCGATACATGTGATAGAGATTTATGAATTATGAATAGAATGATGATTTTTATTGAGGATATGAGATAAAATGCCTGAACTAGAAAAAGAGAGGGAGGTCGAAAGACCTCAGAGAAGTAAGCTCCGTGAGAAGATACGGCAGGAAAAAGAGACGGTAGGTTCGTTTGAAAAACCCAAGGTAGAATGCCCTGAGTGCGGCAGCCGTAGCCTTGTGCAGGATTATGAACGGGCAGAACTGGTGTGTAACGAATGCGGCCTGGTAGTGGATTCCGAGTTCATTGACCAGGGACCGGAATGGAGAGCATTTGACCATGACCAGCGCATGAAGAGGAGCAGGGTAGGAGCGCCCATGACCTATACCATTCACGATAAGGGCCTGTCCACTATGATAGACTGGCGTAACCGTGATTCCTATGGTAAATCTATTTCATCCAAGAGCAGGGCTCAGTTGTACCGGCTGCGTAAATGGCAGCGGCGGATAAGGGTGAGCAATGCTACTGAACGAAACCTGGCTTTTGCGCTGTCAGAACTGGACAGGATGGCCAGTGCACTGGGTCTGTCCAGGAATGTGAGGGAAACCGCAGCTGTGGTGTACCGTAAGGCTGTGGACATGAACCTGATACGTGGCCGCAGTATTGAAGGTGTGGCTGCTTCCGCACTGTATGCGGCCTGCCGCCAGTGTAGTGTGCCACGGACGCTGGACGAGATCGCCGAAGTGTCCAGGGTCAGCCGCAAGGAGATCGGCAGGACATACCGGTTCATTTCCAGGGAACTGGGCCTGAAACTTATGCCTACATCACCCATAGACTACATTCCCCGGTTCTGCTCGGGCCTGAACCTGAAGGGTGAAGTGCAGTCCAAGGGTGTGGAAATACTGAGACAGGCTGCTGAGAAGGAACTTACCTCGGGCCGTGGACCTACCGGTGTTGCGGCAGCAGCTATCTATATCTCGAGTATCCTGTGTGGAGACCGCAGGACCCAGCGTGAAGTGGCTGAAGTGGCAGGTGTCACTGAAGTTACTATACGAAACAGGTATAAGGAATTGGCCGAACAGTTAGATATAGAAATAATTCTATAAAGATTGGCATATTTTTATGCCCGTCCAATAGTGGATGTTGATATATTGGAACATATATTTGTTAAAGATTCCATCATAGAGGCACAGATACACAAGGAGATGATACTCCAGCGCCTCTATGGCAGCAAGGAAGCCATAGAAACCCATCTTTCATTATGCGAAGATAACGTACTGCTCCATGAGAAACTTTCAAAAATACTTGGATATATAAACGATGAGATCAAGGTTTTCACATCCGAAGAATAGGTTTTCCGATAGATGGTTTTTGGATAATGATAGATATCTTTACAATGCTGTTCATAGGATTCAGTATTGGTCTTACGGGTGCCCTTGTGCCAGGACCAATGCTGTTTGCTACAATTGAAACATCACTTACCAGAGGCTGGACCAGCGGGCCCAGGGTAGTATTTGGACATGCATTGATAGAATTGCTGGTGTTTGTTTTGATCGTGACCGGTTTTTCTACACTTGCCGACCATGGTGTCATCCTGTGGATTTCGATTATCGGAGGTGCCGTACTGGTCATATTCGGGGTCACGACTGTACGAGAAGGAAGAACAGCGACGCTCTCGGGTGGTAACACCGTTTTCAAAAGTCCGTTTGCTGCCGGCGTTATCACATCCATATCCCACCCGTATTTCTGGTTGTGGTGGCTGACTGCAGGGGCAGGACTGATACTGATGGGACTTGAGGTTAGTCTGTTCGCTGCTTCCGTATTCCTGGCAGGTCACCTGATGGCTGACCTGGGATGGTATACGGTAGTGTCCACTACAATGAGCCGCGGGAAATCGCTGATGTCCGAGGTGCTGTACCAGCGTATACTGATGGGGTGCGGGGTGTTCCTGATTTTCTTTGGATTGTGGTTCATGACCAGCCAGGTGAATCTGGGTAGATTTTTCGAATACCATTGATGAAAATGAAATACGGAATATTAAATCCAAAATCCAGAGGTTGTATTCAATATGAGCGGTGAATCCTCTATGCTTTCCTATTGGAACGATTCTTTCCGTAAAGAAACAATATCTAAAACTCGGTTTCCACCATATCGTCCCAAAATATAAAACCAAAGGAAGAGATCTAAACACCCTCTTAATGGCTCTTTTGAGTTACAAGCTCACCGAAGATTTTAGCATCAGTAAAGTAAGTGAAGGGATAAATCGTCCCCTGTCCATGCCATCTTCAACCGTAAGGAATTTGAAGAGTGAACACTTTTTCGTCTTCGTAACATGAGAGAAAGCATAACATTTACCATCTTTTGAAAACTGCTCTGTTCCCTGATCCTTTTCAAAAGATATTTGAGCAATTAACGTACAATATATTCATTGATGAGTGTAAATGAGATCACTGAACTACTTGAAAAGATAGAGAACGGCACTTTAAAAGCCGCTGAACTGGCGTCACTTGCAGACAGGTTGAAGGCAACTTTATATACAGGCGTGCCAGGGTTAAAAACCATATCAAAGGATGATGTTCAATGGCTTCAGACGTACTCCTTCATCCTGAATAAACTGGAACTTTTCTATGAAGGTGAAGACTATGACATCAAAAGAGGCAGTGACTGGAGACAGGCCATGGACGATGTCAGTAAACTGAAGTTTCTGGTTGATGAACTGGAAAAAAAAAAGCTGGTCATTGAAGTGGCATGGTATATAGATGGTATTGTCCTGTTCAATATAACACAACCTGAGATATATAGAAAAGTTGTCTACAATAAAGTAACGGATTTACTGCAAAAAATAAAGGATTGAAAGGGGAACCATACGATCGTTCCGCCTTTCACGCTTTCTCAATCGTGATATTCCAGACTCCGGTCTCAATTTCCTCAATGCTTATGATCTTTTGACCCTCGGCTTTGAGACTACGGGGTACGTTCCCGATAGCAGGTTCATGGTCATACGTTGCTACAAGTGTATCTCCGGATTCCAGTTCTTCCAGTTTCAACTTTGTCTTTACAAAGGTAAAGGGACAAACCTCTCCTTTCAGGTCAAGTTCTGCTTTTGCCATAGTATTTTTCACTTCCTATCTACCATATCCTGCACGATTCACCATACAGTTCTTCCTGAATGCTGTCTATCTTAGGCTCGTCACCGCAAACCGGACACTGTGGGTTCTTCCGGATCTTTATCTCGTCAAAGGTCATGTTCAGTGCATCGTAATAAATCATCCTTCCCAATAGCAGATCACCAATACCAAGCAGGTATTTTACGACCTCCGTAGCCTGGATAACACCAATGATACCGGGCAGCACACCCAGCACCCCTGCTTCCTGGCAGGATGGCACCATACCGGGGGGGGGTGCATGCTCGAACAGGCAGCGGTAGCAGGGTCCTTCTCCAGGGACAATGGTTGTGACCTGCCCTTCGAACCTGAAGATACTGCCGTGGGACAGTGGCGTGCTGGTCAGCACGCAGGCATCGTTCACCAGATACCTGGTAGCGAAATTATCTGAGCCGTCCACTACGATATCATAATCCTTGATAATATCCATGATGTTACTGGCATCTATCCTGGTCTCATAGGGTACGACCTTCACGTCAGGGTTCAACCGTTCTACGAATTCGGCAGCCGAGAGAACTTTGGACTTACCCACATTCCCGCCGTGAATGATCTGGCGCTGAAGGTTGCTCAGGTCTACCACGTCATCATCCACAAGACCGATTGTGCCAACTCCGGCAGCTGCCAGATACTGGATAATGGGTGCTCCTAAGCCTCCTGCGCCGATGCACAGCACTTTTGAGTCCAGCAGTTTTCTCTGTCCTTTACCACCAACTTCGGCAAGTATGATATGGCGGGAGTACCGCCTTATTTGTTCTTCATTGAATCCGCCTATCATCTGAATGTATCTCCTGAATTATGGGAAAATATTACTGTGGGTTGTATTTAGACTACTAAAGTATTACTGACATATATATTTTCTGGTGGTGACAATGGTATTTTTATTGGATATATCAGAGAATCAAGTTATTCTTCCGTATAACTTTTCCTTAATGCACATAATGTATTCCCCTGCATTAAAAAATGAGATGAATTACCCTGGAATGGAAAAGATGCTCGTAAGGCAATACAATATGTCATAAAATAAGTTGACGCAAAGGTTGATGGCATTGATACATATCGGAGAGAAAAAGGCAGAAAAAGTAAGATACTTGAATATGACTAATTTCAATTTGAGGAAAAAGAAGCCAGGATAAAAAAAAGCACCTGAAGAAAGACCTGTTTTTGTTGACCTTTTCTCAAGAGGCATTTGTCTGGTTGATTGTTCCAGCCTCTAAAATATTTATATTCGGCGCTTCAATGCCATTTCCGGAAAATTCTTTCCATGTTCTTCTTGTCACATCGGATTCGAATTCGAATTCATATCTTAAGTCATTCACATAAGCTTTGGCACGCAGACGCCTGTAAAAAGGGAAATCCTTTAAAAGAATGGTGAAAGGACGATTCCTGGAAACATACACATATTTTGATGTCATGACCGATTCTGTCAATATTTTCATTGCCAGAACAGGGTCCGAACAGGAATCTATGAACATATCAATTACAATCATCATCTCTGAGGTTCCGGCATTTGCACTAGCCACCGCCTGGGTGAAGATCAGATAATTTGGTGCGGATACAAGATTATCGTCTGGCGTTACAAGTTTAGTAGATCGTATTCCAATATCACTGACTTCACCATAATAATTTCCCATTTTTATCTTATCCCCCACCTGGTATGGTTTTTCAATTGTGATTACTATCCCCCCGATGATGTCAGCGAACAGATCCTTGAGTCCAAAACCAATAGCGGCCCCAAAAAGACCCCCAAAAAGCACTAGCTGACTGGATTCCCATTTTACAATATATATTAATATATAATAAATAGCAAATCCGTATATTGAGAATTTCAATAATGGAAGAACCATTTTTACCGTTATTCTATGATGGCCCACACGTTCTGAGATAAATACCAGGGTGAATGTAATGACTCGAATGAACAGATAAGCGATAAGGATTACCAGTATTAAGGATATTATTACCCCTGTATCGATAACCGGCAGTGTGATCGTGTTATCTGGCATTTACCACACCATCCTTAATTTTTTCAGGAATTCTATTATGCCCTTCAATGCTTCCGGTTTAATGGTGCAGGAACAATCTCCGGTCAGTATCAATCCCTGTTTGGACAACTGGAAAATTATTTTGTCGACCTCAAAATCGAGTCCGGTGATCTCTGATATCTCTTCATTCTTAATAGATTTCATTGATAAAATGATATTCAAGACAAAAGATTCATTGTAATCAAGTTCGATATTGAGTGACTCATCCTTTATTCTACTTGGCTTGATGATCGGATATTTAAGGCTTCTCAGCCATATGATTTTTGCCACTCCAGGATTTCCATTTGAAACATTATGTATCTTTTCAAATATTATATCCTCAATAGTAGCTCTTTTTTCTTTTTTTGATAATCTGAACTTAAGGCCACTATAATCTATTCTAATATAAGGTAAGTTGATCTTTTTATTCCAGGGTTTGATCGCAACCGGATATTTCTTGAAATTAATAATTCTTTCCTTTTCAAATTCTACATCTTCAACAAATTCTATTTCCTCCTTCTTATATCCCGATAAAATGGAGTCTTTTATTTGCCCTGCCGTGAATTTCGGAAGATTTATCTGAACCGGAAAAAATTTACCGATTTTCATAACTTCATCAAGATACTTCCAGGAATAGAAATTCCATGTGGTAATGAACATTTTATCAGGAGCGGCGGTTGAATTCAGGAAATGTTCAAGAACTTCAAAACCACCGATTTTTCGCATGAAAAGGAACTGACAGTCATCAATTAGCACAATCCTTTTGGATTGATAGGGAAGGATGATCTCATCTTTATTTTTAACTATTGATGAAAAGGAAAACCGTATTATTTTATGGAGATTCATCTTTTCTATCTCATTCAGGAGGGTCGTCCTGCCGGCATATGGTTCTGATATTATTGCCACATTCAAATTGTGCCCGGATTCAAACTCAGCTATAGCTGTCTGGATATTCAAAATTTCTTCCTGAAATCCGATTATTTCATCCGAAATATCTATTTTTTCATTAACCATAATCCCCAAATTTTATAATTATCTACATGTTTATCATTGCGCCACTAAAAGATTAACGTTATTATGTGGTTATGGGACAAAATTGTTGTTAAAGTCTATCTATGTGACTAACCTCAGTCTTTGAATGCAATCACATCGCAGCATGTCTGCAAACTTGACCACCCAACCCCCAAGAGATACAAATTGTCGAGAGATTCAATGAGGGTAAATGAGATAGATTCAGCAAAAATAATGAATGAGATTGACAACCGTTAAGTATCCTTCAACCTATTTGAACCTTAAAATTTTAGAGGCGATATACATTAACCTGCGATTTCTTGGAGGTGCCGGAGAGGTCGGCCGCTCGGCTGTGGTGGTGGACGACAATATCCTGCTTGACTACGGTATGAAACCCGCAGAACCACCTCAGTATCCGGTAGGAGGCGTGCAACCCGACTCGGTCATCGTATCCCACGGTCACCTTGACCACTGCGGAGTGGTACCTAACCTGATGGATATGAAACCTGACGTGTTCATGACCCCTGTGACAAGGGACTTAACAGTGCTCCTGGCAAAGGACACCATGAAGATCGCCCATGCAGAGGGACATGTCCTGCCATTCATACTGGAGGACGTCAGGGACTTTGAAATGCATTCCAGCACTGTGGACTACGGCACCCCCTTTGACGCCTCTGGATATGAGGCCACCCTGTATGATGCAGGACATATCCCGGGCTCGTCATCAATATATCTTGAAAATAAGACTGGCAGTCTGCTCTATACGGGAGATGTGGACAACCGTGACACACACCTGCTCGCACCTGCGGAAAAATTACCTGCCGCCGACATTGCAATTGTTGAGAGTACCTATTACGGTACCCAACATAATCCCAGACCGGAACTTGAGGCAGCCTTTGCAGATTCCATCAAAGCGACCGTTGATAACGGCGGGTGGGCGATCATACCCGCATTTGCCATCGGGAGAACCCAGGAAGTGCTCATGATACTGGAGAAATACGGAATAAGGTCATGGGTGGACGGCATGGGCAAGGACGTGTATAAAATATTCACAAAACATCCTGATTACCTGAAAGACCCTGCCAGACTTGATAAGGCCTTCAGGTTCGCCAATCCTGTGGATAGCAGGGTAAGGAGAGATGTACTGAACGAGCCCGGGGTCATTGTGACTACAGCAGGTATGTTGAACGGCGGTCCGGTACTGTATTACTTGAAGCAATTATATAACGACCCCATATCAAAGGTCATGCTGACAGGATACCAGGTAACAGGGACCAATGGACGCATGGCACTTGAGCGGGGGCATTATGAATATAAAGGGAGGATCATACCCCTAATCGCAGAACTGGAATTATATGATTTCTCGGCCCACAGCGGTGATTCCGGATTGAAGGAAATGGTACAGGACCAGGTGGATGGAGGATGCCAGGTCGTAATATGCATGCACGGTGACAAAACATCCGAGTTCGCAACATGGGTCCATGATAACCTGGACGTCAAAGCAATCGCACCCGACAACGGAGACCAGATCTATATTTAATTATGCCGATCCTGTTGATATGAATATTGTGATACTGCGTCTCGGACACCGTCCTGAAAGGGACCAGCGTGTCACCACCCATGTAGGACTTACCGCGAGGGCACTGGGTGCCAGTGGAATGCTGCTTGCGTCAAATGATAAAGGTGTTATCAACAGCCTGGACGAAGTTTCATGCCGATGGGGTGGCAGTTTCTTCGCCAGGATCGTCGACTCGTGGAAACAGGAGGTCCGCACCTGGAAAGAGGGGGGAGGCCGTGTTGTTCACCTGACCATGTACGGCCAGAACCTGCCCGATGTAATTGATGAAATTTCAAAAGAAGGCTCCCTGATGGTAGTGGTAGGTGCGGAAAAAGTGCCGCCTGACATATACCAGGCTGCGGACTGGAACGTGGCCGTAGGCAGTCAGCCTCATTCAGAGATCGCGGCACTGGCAGTGTTCCTTGACCGCGTCAACACTGCACGAGGTACTGAATCCCTGACACAGGAATTCCCGGGCGGCAAACTTAAGATAGTACCTCATGAACAGGGAAAGGTTGTCGAGGAAGTATAAACACGGCACATCAGTGACTATACGCCCAGTTCTTCCTTGGCGGCCATCAGTGCTTCGCCCAGATTCACATTATCCACTTTATAGGTTATCAATGAGAAACACAGCAATACAAATGCAAATACGTTGAGCAGCATGGGGACAATTACTACACTGCCTGTCATGCCGCCTCCGCCCGGCCCCAGCACTGTTGGGTGGGTTGTGGCTGATGACCAGATACGGATGCTCATGAAACTGATGGGGACGCTGATAAAACCGATCACTCCAAAGACAGCACACAAACGTGCCCGCTTCTCAGGAGAGTCCACTGCCTGTCGTATCATCAGGTAAGCAATGTAGATGAAGAACAATACCAGCGAAGTATTAAGTCTTACGTCCCCGGGTGGCCAGTAATGTCCCCAGGCAGCTCCTCCCCATATCGAACCCGTGATCAGGGTAAGTCCGCCGAACAGCACTCCTACCTCAGCCGAGGCAGCAGCTTTAATGTCCGATTCCTGCTTGCCTTTTGCAAGGTAGAGTATGCTGAAAATAAATACCAGCAGGAATGCCAGGTATGCTGTCAGTGCAATAGCGATATGGAAATAGGCAATATGGAAACTGAATACATAATTTGTCCACTGGGCATCGGTGGATATATACTGCACCTGTCCCTGGGAATCAATATAAGTACCCCGCTCACCCGGGTTTATGGGCACGGGAGCATAGAAAAGAACGATACCAATGGCTGCAAGTATTACAAGAACGGTGGCTATATATAAAATTTTTTTACTATTGCTGTGTTTCATTTATTTCATCTCTGGTAAGCCAATCTTCATCATTTGAGGTATTATTAGATAATTAATGTGTATTAAATGATTTTACACGACAGGGTTATGGGATACACAATAACTATAAATGGCATGACAGTAGATAAAATTTTAGATACAATATTTTGCTATTGCATTATCATAGGAAATTGGGTGTCGCTTAAAATTTAAAGAGGTAATAATGTATGGATATTGTTGAAACTGTCAAGTTTCCCGGCAATGACGTTGAATGGATCAAGAAAATACTGATCGGTGGTCTGCTAATGTTAATTCCCATCGTAAATTTCATTGCTCTGGGATATTATATCAAAACGTTACGTGGAAGCATTGATGATGAATCTGCCCTGCCTGAATGGGAGGATTGGGGTGATCTGTTCATTAAAGGACTGGTCGTTGTCATTGTGGTATTTATTTATATGCTCATACCCCTGGCTATATTATTCTTTTCAATAGGTAGCGCTGCAATCTCATCTATTGCGTCAGGTGACGTGGCTCCTGCCAGTATAGGTGCTATTATCGCAGGTTCCCTGATAAGTATGGTTTTGGTGTTTATTGCATGCCTGCTGTTACCAATGGCATTTTCAATGTATGCCAAAGAGGATTCAATAGGTGCTGCATTCAGGTTAGGAGAACTATTGTCAAGAATAAGATCAATTATTGGAGAATATATAATTGCATTAATTGTTCTATTAGCATTAATGGTAATAGTAAGTTTCATTTCCATGGTTCCTTTTATCGGATGGGTTGTAATGATATTTGCGAACTTTTATGTAGGTCTTGTAGCCGCATATATGTTGGGGAACGTATATGCAGCATCAAGTGCCTGATACAAATGAATCTTGACAATACATGTATAGAATTCCCTGGTTTGATCCAGGGAACCTTTCTTGTAAAAAATTTCATCATCGACAGCACATATAGATACAATGATCCTGCTGCCACTGTAGTTGCATTAAGAATTGTCCTGTTGACTGGTCAAATATCCATCCACTCTACTTTCACCACATAGAACAGGAAATAACAACTATTTTATCCTTCCACGTCCATTCAAAGTCTCGATGAAAGTATACAAAGACTATGATGACCTTCCCAAAATAAAACTACCACAAGGCCAGGAAGTATTTATTAGTGACAGTACAATCCGGGACGGCTCACAGATGCCGGGTATTGTGATGTCCATGAGCCAGAAACTACATATATACGAATACCTCCACCAGATGGGGATAGAGAAACTGGAAACGTTCGTTTTTAACAAGCGGGATAAGGAAGCAGCCAGGGAAATGCTGAAAAAGGGTTATGAATTTCCTGAAATTACAGGATGGGCCAGGGCAAATCCCGCCGACATTGATGTTGTGCTGGAAATGGATGGAATAAAGGAAACAGGCATACTCATGTCAGTATCCGATTCCCATATTACTGATAAGATGGGGCTGCCATCAAGGGAAGCTGCTCAGGAAAAGTATCTTGATGCGTTGCAATATGCTGTAGACCACGGTCTGCGAACACGCGCACATATCGAGGACATGACCCGTGCCGAT
>JAMJFV010000169.1 GCA_023544495.1 ANME-2 cluster archaeon | reverse complement strand
ATTTCCGGTGAAAAGTATGATGATTTTGTTAAAGAACTGGAAAGTACAGATGTTTCCAGTTTGCATGAAAATGAAGAATATCTTAAGAGTCTTCTCACCCAACTGAATGATGACATTTCTTCTCATACTGACGAGCGTGGAGCGATACGTAACCAGATTGAACAACTTGAATATCGCCATGATGCGTCTCTTCTTAGGTTGCAAAGGGAGGTCTATAGTGAGGATTTACAGAAGAAATCAAGGGAATGGGCAGTTCTTGTTCTGGCACAGGAGATACTCAATAAAGCAATAGAAGTTTATGAAAAAGAACGACAACCTGCTGTGATTATAGAGGCACAATCGTTCTTTTCAAAGATCACCCATGGCCGATATACTCGTATTTACTCACCTCTGAATTCATCAGAAATCTTTGTTGAAGACCAGAATGGGAAGCAGAAAAACATACTTCAGCTCAGCAGGGGGACTGCTGAACAACTCTATCTTGCACTCAGATTTGGATTTATCAAGGAGTTTGGGAAACATTCCGAGTTACTCCCAATTGTGTTTGATGATATTCTGGTCAATTTCGATCCTGATAGATCCAGAAGTGCCTGTGCTTCGATAATAGAACTGGCTGAAACGAATCAGATATTTTATTTTACCTGTCACCCTGAAACAAATGAGATGTTCATGGACCTTGCACCTGAAGCGAAGGTTATTGAACTGGATAATTATGTAACTTCATTATGATATGACTAATATTATTACGTTGACAAATGAAGGTCTTAAAACAATTATCTAATACAATGATAGAATTAACCTGGTAAATATCTCTACGATTTATTTTAACTAAGGATTTGATATTGGGATTTAAGTGGTCAAGGAGTTCCTGAAATGAAAACATCATTTGGCTTGGATATAGCCGGATATTCAACAGGCAAGTTGGGTTTTGCCATGGCCCAGAGAAAAAATAATATTGCTATTGAAGTTACTGTATATCAAGGGCACATTTTTTCCAAGAAATTTGATTTAAAAAATCCCCTCGAAGAGATTATGAAAAAAGAAAGAGAACTTCTCTTTTCGGGTTTGCATAATTCTTCATTGATTGTTGACATACCAATCGATTTGCAGGGTCTCCCACATTTAAATAATGCCTTATATATATGGCAATTGACCCAACGACCTGTGGATTTTGCATTTGGTGCTCTTGCACCATTTGCAAATTTTATCGGCTCACCAGTTGCTCGTTTTCAGAATCTTATTAATGAGGGTTTTAATGGCATTATCGGTAAGAATATCTTTGAAACATATCCAGCCAGGTCACTTGATCTTATTAATCTTCCCTCACAAAATTATAAGAAAAAAAACATATCGTATAACAATGGACATTGGAATGATGGACCTGCGGCAAAGATTGCACAAGGTCTAGGGTTAGTAGCGAAGAAGGAGGGAGAAACACTTAATGATGATGAACTTGATGCTATTATATGTGCAATTACGGGAGTAGTTGATGAGAATTTAATTTTACAAGGAGACGATTTGAAAAATGAAATTTGTAATCGGATTATGCAGAAATTAATTTTACAAAATTTGGATGGAATTAATGTAGAACCACCTCTAGGATATATTCTACTTAAAGAGAATCCTAAAATGAAAATATTAATTGAAAAACAAAACCTTTAGGATTATGATGAGAGAATGCAGGACGTTTTTCCCTAATGAAATCATAAGTCATAAATATTAATAGATAGTAAGAATGTATTGAAAGTTTGGATGATTCTGAAATCGAGACATTATTGGTTTCACCAGATAACCTATAAAACCACGTGTATATATGAAGCACTCTAATAATAGCATTTTATCCCGTTTTGGATTTCGTTTCGACAACGGCAGTGCACATACAGCCCGCACAATGATGTTGGAAGATTTACAACTTTTACTGTCGTACGTAAATCATCCTGATTCTTCTAAAAATGATTATCTCAAAGCTATCAAAGAAGACAATTGCTTGGGTAAACGTTCTGGAAAAACAAGGATTCTCACTAGCAGATATTTGGTCTATCTTTATTCCCTCGACTCTTCCACTACCATTTTTAAAGCTCTTAGATATTTCTGGGAACGAGATATCGAAGGTCAACCACTTGTGGCTTTGCTATGTTCGTATTCACGAGATAGCGTCCTCAGATTGAGCAAACCTTTCATTGAACAACTTAAAGAAGGTGAAATTATCACTCGCGAAGCTCTTGAAGAATATATTGATAAAAAAGAACCTAACCGTTTTAGCAAGGCAACACTAAAGTCAACAGCTCAGAACCTAAATGCTACATGGACAAAATCAGGTCATCTTATCGGAAAAGTAAAAAAAGTCCGTTCAAAAGCTATAGCAACTCCAGGGTCTGTGTCATATGCACTTTTTCTTGGATATCTAACAGGAGTTCGCGGGGAATCGCTGTTCGTGACCGAATACACGAGTCTATTGGATTCTTCCAAAGCTCGCTTAATTGAGTTGGCTGAAGACGCATCTCACCGCGGATGGATTGTATTTAAACGTATCGGAAATATAATGGAAGTTCAATTTCCCAATCTTCTAACTGCACAGGAAAAGGAGTGGATTCATGAGCAAAATTGAACGACTCATAAAATCGTACAGCAATTTTATCGCAATCCCATGGCGTGACGATGTGGCAGCAGCTCAGCGTGTCATTTTCTGTGTGTACAATGAAGCTGATGAACTTCCCCTTCGGGTCAAAATCGATGAATTTGAGCTTGCGACAAAAGAATCCGGCCATGAATGGGCTGTGTTCGATTTTACGAACACCTTTGCCGATTGGCTATCTGCTCAGCGTTATGCAAAGAGTTATTTTAAAAAACCCGAGCTTCTTTCCACGCTATTGCCAAAATATCTTGAATTTATCACACAGGAGTTTGAGAATTTCCTTCAAGCCAAAGCTGTCAATTATAACACAGTTGTTGCCCTGAAGGGAGTTGGTTCTCTTTTCGGTTTTATAAAGGTCAAAAAAGTTGTAGATACATTCGCTCCAATTGTAAAAGGCAGGATTCTGGTGTTTTTCCCAGGGAGTCATGAAAATAATAACTACCGTTTATTGGATGGATATGATGGGTGGAACTACCTGGCTATCCCGATCACAGCGGACAAGGAATTTTGAATATGCAACCACATGAAAAATCACTCAGAACCAGACTTTAACGCACGGTAACAGAAGCATGCAGCCAAAGAAATTTCAAATTATAGCTATTCTGGAGGAGAAAAATGATTAACCAAGATATATATCAAACAGACCCAGCCACCTTAAAGCTTGTCAATCAGGGTGTGGCGAACGTAAATGATGAAAAGACCAGCCAGGCTATGGCTGTGCTTCGTTACGAGCTTAAAACATTTGTTTGTGATGGACAATACAAAAGAGGCTTGGAGCATATCCTTGAAACTTATCTTAAGAATATCAATGAAGTACAGCAACCTGGGGTATGGATCAGTGGTTTCTTTGGCTCAGGTAAATCCCACCTGGTGAAAATGCTTCGTGCCCTCTGGGTCGATACGGTTTTCGCTGATGGAGCCACAGCACGCAATATTGCCAATCTTCCACCAAGTATTAAAGAGCACTTAAAAGAGCTTAATACCCAGGCCAAACGCCACGGTGGAGTCCATGCCGCTTCCGGAACTCTTGGAGCAGGAGCAAGTGGGAGTGTCCGGCTGGCACTTCTTCATATCATCTTTAAATCGGTTGATCTTCCTGAGCAATACCCTGTCGCCCGTTTTGTGATGTGGTTAAAAAAAGACGGTATCTATGACTCAGTCAAGGGCCATGTCGAGCAAACAGGTTTCAACTGGGATGAAGAGCTTGCCAACTTCTATGTCGCCGAAGGACTCCATGACGCATTGGTCAAAGTCAAACCCAACCTCTTCTCATCATCTACTACGTGTGTTGAAACACTCAATAATCTTTATCCACATGTTTCGGATATATCCAGCGATGACATGATTAAAGTCATTCGCCAGGCCTTAAGCAAAGATGGCATATTCCCACTCACCCTTATAGCCCTTGATGAGGTTCAACAGTTTATCGGGGAAAATAGTGAGAAGTCGCTGGAGGTCCAGGAAGTAGTCGAATCCTGCTGCAAAAACATAGGCGGTAAACTTATTTTTATCGGTACAGGTCAGACAGCTGTTACTGGAACATCAAATCTTAAGAAACTTGAAGGCAGGTTTACAATTCGTGTTGAATTATCCGAAACCGATGTGCAGGCTGTTATTCGCAAGGTAATTCTTGCCAAAAAATCCGATGCTATTCCCGCGATTAAAGAGGTGATGCAAACTAACCTGGGAGAAATATCCCGACACCTTACGGGTACAACCATTGCTCATAGGCAGGATGATGTCAACAACTTTGCGCAGGATTACC
>JAMJFV010000168.1 GCA_023544495.1 ANME-2 cluster archaeon | reverse complement strand
GCCTTGTTTATGAAATCATATAGATTTTATTAAGATTTCATTGTGGGAGCGCTCTCATACATTCTATAATAGAAGATTTATTGGGATTTGTCAATAATCAATTGTAGAGAGTGTTGAAAAACAAGTCATTAATTGACGTAAATCGCGAATCATGATTCAATTAAGGAAATACACAATCTGCGAGGTGATAATGGCGAAGAAACGGTTTATAGATACTCGAGATCAATCATTTTTTGGTAATTACATTTACGATCAAGTCGTGCCCCAAGATCATTTCTTGCGCCTGCTTAATCAGATCATTGAGTGGGAGCGTTTCACGGATAAGTTGCTCGAATTATACGGGGGTGGCGCAGAATATGGACGTCCGCCATTTAATCCTACACAAATCTTAAAGATGTGCCTGTTGGCCTTTTTTTATAATCTATCCGAACGACAGATAGAAGTGTTTGTGAACGAGAACCTGCCTGCAAAATATTTTGTTGGTTTGGGTTTAGATCAGAAAGCCCCAGACCATTCAACATTGTCGGTATTTCGAAGCAGGTTAGTAAAAGGAGGCAATCTGAACATCTTTGAGGAATTATTGGGGGAAATTATAGGCATCGCAAAGCAATCAGGGGTCAAATTTGGAAGTATTCAGGTGATAGACAGTGTCCACAGTGAAGCCAATGTCAATACATCCAAAGATCAAGGTCGCAAAGGAGGGGGGCAAGAACCACGTGATCCGGATGCAAAGTGGGGGGTCAAAGGTAAGCAGAAATATAAGAACCAGCAAGGAAATGATGTCCATCAGATAAAATATTTCTATGGGTATAAAGCACATGTCAGTATGAATGCTGAAAACAACCTCATCACCAGCCTGGAAGTGACCTCAGGTGAAGCTTATGATGGTCATCACTTTTGTTCCTTAGTGGACCATGATTTATCTCAGAAACTACCCATAGCGACATATGCTGCAGATCGTGGCTATGATGATGGCAATAACCATTTCCACTTGCAGGATCACAATTTGAATTCTGCTATCTGTTTGAAAGATAATCGCACAAAAAAGAAAGATAGCAATAAGCAAATCTGGCTTGAGATGGTCCAGACAGCGGCTTATAAAGCAGGTCGAAAAGAGCGCTATAAAATCGAGCGTAAGTTCGGGGATGCGAAACAGAATCATGGGCTAGGTCGATGTCGTTATCTTGGTTTGCTTGGGTTTGGGGTTCAGGCTTATTTCACAGCCATTGCATTGAACTTGAAAAGGATCGTCAAGCTGCAGACAGGTGTTGGATTGAAGACACGCTGTCCGGCATTGATATGACCCAGGGAGAAGTGTCGATGGTGGTGAAAATGCGTAGAAAGGCGGTGAAAATAGCGTAGAAAATAAAAAATATTAAGCTTTTATATGGCTGATTCTGCCTATTTTTTGCCGGTTTGACACCGGTTAGATTGAGATTTTTAATTTTCAGTACTTAATCAACACCCTCGTTGATTTTTTGTCAGGGCAAAGTAGTAATGTCCTATTTGAGCAAAGTTAAAATGTCCTATTGGAGGTGAATAGGATATGACGAAAAACAGGATCATTACAATGAGCAAAGAAGAAATCAAGCGAAGCGAAATCTTGCGAATGGCAGAAGAAAAACGGATCAAACAAAAGGAGGGAGCGAAGCGTATCGGGATATCGACCCGACACTTTAGGCGGCTTATAAAACGATACCGGGAGCAAGGGCCGGAAGGGATCATTTCAGGTCATCGAGGGAAACCCAGCAACAACCGTCTGTCAGAAGAAAAAAAGAAAAAGATCCTTAATAAACTAAACACAGATTATGAGGATTTTGGACCAACTCTTGCCAGTGAGAAGTTATGGGAACGGGACGGGATCAAAGTCAGCAAGGAAACGGTCCGACAGATGATGATCCAGGAGGGTCTCCATAACCCAAAGGTACGGCAGGTGGAAGACCCACACCCCATGCGAGAAAGAATGAAACACCGTGGAGAACTGGTTCAAATCGATGGGTCTCCTCATAATTGGCTGGAAGAAAGGGCGGGAAGAGCTTGTTTACTGGTATTTATTGATGACGCTACCAGTGAAATCCTGGCTGCCAAATTTGCACCCACAGAAAGCTATTTTGCTTATGCAAGCCTTTTCAAGACTTATTTTCAGCAACATGGCATCCCAGAAGCCCTCTACAGTGATCGTTCAGGAATTTTCCGGGTCAATCATAAGAATGTAACCGCGTCAGATGCTCAAACCGAATACGAAAGAGCCATGAAGGAACTGGGTGTTGAAGTCTTGTATGCCTCATCGCCTCAAGCGAAAGGGCGAGTAGAGCGGGCCAATCAAACTTTGCAAGATCGTCTGGTCAAAGAGATGCGTTTAGAGGGGATCTGTGATTACGAACAAGCTAATGAATTTCTCCCAGGTTATTTAGTCAAACACAATCACCGATTTGCTGTCAAACCCCGTTCCCCGATTGACCGACACGAACCACTTCGGCCCGAAAATGATCTGGACCTGATCTTTACCAAGCGACAAACTCGGATCCTCTCCAAAAACCTTGAATTTCAATATGAGCGCGTGATTTATCAAGTCCAATCGGATCGTCCAATATATGCTCTGATGAAACGAAAAGTGACGATCTGTGAAAATGAGAAGGGAGAAATTACTGTTCTATTAAACCAGAAACCTTTACAATTCAAGCGTTTCTACAAACAGCCTAAACAAAATCCAGTCGCATCATCAAAGGAGATTGAAAGACGATCTCATAAGCCAGCTAAAGATCACCCTTGGAGAACCTACGGCCAAAGGATCAATGGACAACCTGTTCATGTTGCTGATTAGGACATTTCTACTTTGCTGAACTATAGGACTCTTTAACTTTGCCTTGACAGGAAACGCGTTAGTTCATCTAAAATGTTACTGAAATAGTATCGTTAGCTCAAAAGATAATGTTACTGTAGGAGCTAACGATGTCCGAAAAAGATGAGATGACAATAGATGAAAGACGGAAGTATTTACACAAGATGTGGGGGCTATATCGAGATTCCTCAAAAAAGGAAAAAGGTCAGATGCTGGATGATATGGAGCATGTCACCGGGTTGAACAGGAAATCCATCATTCGCATTCTAAACGGTCGCTTATCACGAAAGAAACGGACCAATGAGCGTGGTCCAACCTATGGGACAGATGTAATCGATGCAGCCAGAAAAATATCCCAAGTACTAGATCATCCTTGTGCTGAGCGGCTTCAACCAAACCTTGTTTTCATGGCAAAACATCTAAGGAACCATGGTCAATTATTTTTGGATGAGAAAACGCTAGACGGTTTAGAAAGTATCAGTATCTCTACGTTGAAGCGGACCTTGGCAAATATCAATAAATCTGCAGATAAAATCGGACGGAAAAGATTCCCTAAAAGAAAAAGAAACACATTCAAAGAGGTGTATCCAATGCGTAGAATACCCTATGATATCCCGCAACCTGGCCACTTTGAAGTTGATTTGGTTCTGCACTGCGATGAGGATAATGCCGGAGAGTATATCCATACCATTCAAATGATCGATGTAGCAACGGGTTGGTGTGGGATTCAAGCTGTTTTTGGTCGTAGTTATCGCGTGATGAGAGATGGTTTTGAGAGGATCCTAACAAATTTGCCAATCCCTGTCATTGAAATCCACCCAGATAACGGGAATGAGTTCTTTAACCAACATTTACTTCGGTTTTGGAAAAACAAAATACCCGATCTAGATATCTCTCGGTCTCGCCCTTATCACAAAAACGATAATCGCTTTGTCGAAGAGAATAATGGCAGCTTGATCAGGGCCTATATCGGTCACGGTCGCTTAGATACCTTGCAACATCTGATGATCTTACGTGAGATTTACACAGACCTCATGTGTTATCATAATTTCTTCCAACCCGTCATGAAAATGATCCAGAAAAATTATATCGATGAGGTTCATTACCGCCGGGTGTTTGATACTGCTCGACCGCCCTTGGATCGCCTAGCTGAAACTAATGTCGTGACTAAAGATAATCTTGAGATGCTCATGTACATGCGTGACCAGGTTGACATTGTTGCGTTACGTGAAAGACTTGAAAAAAATATTACCAATCTGTGGCATGTGAAACCCAAAAAAGACGCTACTTCAGTTAATATCTTTGATACTTTAAGAAAGGAGGAGGACAAAGCTTCGGTAACATTTTCATTTGAACCAACCAAACCCGTTCGGTAACATTTTCTTTTGACTTGACAGGGGAAACCTGTATAAGAACTTATAAAAATCTATTAACGGAGAGACTTTTTGCTCATGGGGCTGTTTCACCAGGAGGTGGGATGGCAGTTTTGTTGGGATATCCCTTTTCGAGCATCCAATCACAAAGGACAGGACCGCTATGAGGATCGCGACCAGGTTTCTTATCTGTGG
>JAMJFV010000167.1 GCA_023544495.1 ANME-2 cluster archaeon | reverse complement strand
AATGGCACTGAAACATCACCATTCATTGGATAATATTTGGCCGTATCGCTTTGTGCTTTACCGCCAGCCATACCCCTGACCTGGATTGTATACGTTCCAAGCATGTTCGATGAATTTATAGTAATGGAAATAACTTCACTTGTTCCGTCAAAATTTCCATCAATAGAATACATAGGTGTCCAGGGAACTAACTCTCCGGAAGCATTTGTTATCCGGTATTGTGCACCATCTACGAAAGCATATGTTGCACCCACTGATACTGTTGCTGTTATCGAAACATGTTCACCCGTAGTAACATTGCGGGAAGAAAGTACAGGTGTGGTGATAGATGGTTTTTGGAAAGTGTTATCAGCAAAACTTAAACGGTGCATCGTTCCAACCATTGAACCTTTACCCGCATGACAGGAAGGATTTGCACATGCTCCACTCGTACCATCAGCTTTGGTCAATACATGTTCACCTGCACCCGGTGCATTGAATGGTGCATCATCGAGGTTACTTGAATAGTGGCAGTCAGCACAGTTAGTGACAGTAGAGCTACCTGCATTGTATCGATTCACATAGGTCGAATTGGCAACAGAACCACGGGGATTATCCTGGTGATAAATTCCATCTGCAACATGACAATTTACACAACTTGCTTTTCCATGTTGCTTATCGGTAAATTGAATTGTTGAATTGTATGGATTAATAATACCTACATGGCAATCAGTACAGTAGTACGTGTTGGAAACATTTGTACCGGAATGGGCATTATTGAAATGACATGTCATACAGTCTTCAGACGTTAAATTGTTATCTCCACCAACAGAAGTATTAAGGTTCAGATGTCCACCAATATCTGTAATATCTACAACAGGCCCTGACCCTCCATAATTGTGACATTCAACACATGCTCCTCCGCCTCCACCTAATAATGAAGCATCATGTATTTTTCCATCTGTATTCCCCTGTTCTCTATGACAGGTATAGCAATTTTTATCACCGTCATGTGTAATATCAGTCAGGGATAGATCGTCAAACACTTGATCGAATTCGCTCGTGTTTTGGTGGCAGTAGGAACAATTTGTCTCGTTTGTCAGTCTCATATCAACTCTTATCTTACCATAATGATACGGATTGGTTGGACCACCAGATATACCATTTCCATCAGTGTCAAATGTACCGTCTTCAGCATCATTGTTGGATAAAATCATTTCTGAAATATTCTGGTGACATGCAAGGCATGATGATATATTATTCGCAGCTTCCGTCACTGCCCGGATATCCTGGCCATTCTTGAAATGTTCGGCAACAATTGGTGCACTATATATCCCGGCATCCGTTGAGTCTTGCAAGTGACAATCTATGCAAATATAGGGTGTATTGTAACGATCACCCATACCGGATGGTTCGGTCCCGTTGGTCTGGTGGCAACCCCAGCAGGCTTCATTTGGATTACTCGTTCTATTATTTACTATACCATGAATGCCTGAATTAATTACTGTAACATCAACCAGGTGTATCGCACCTTTTCCTATATCATGACAGGCGATACAATCTGGTCCTCCACCACCTGTTACGTTATGAGGATCACCATGGCAAGATAAGCACTCACTTGCAGGATAATATGTGAACTCAGGATCAAGTGCAGGATGATTGGAGGGGGTTACTGTATGACAGCTCTGACAATCTCTTACTATAATATCATGCATTGCATTATGACACATCCTGCATTGAACATCCAAAGTACCATCATTGTTGGTATCAGTGTGTGCAAAGCCCGGGTTCCAATCAGGGATTTGATATTCGGTATATGCATCATTTGTACTTTCTGAATTATGACAAACATTGCATTCCGGTATTTTGATTATTGGCTTTTTTTCAATGGGATAAGTACTTGATAGAGAATAATCAATAACTCCTTCCTGCAGATGGAATAACTTTATTATCCATGTTCCATTGGCTGGATCAATAATATTCACATTGATTGGAGATGTGAGGTTTTGGATTATATCGCATGGATTGCTGCCACAAGGTCCTTGCAGTCCTGATGTCATATTATCTACCGGACCGATAATATATACTTCAACTACTTTTGTGCTCGCATACCCAGTGACCGTTAGGGTCAAATTTTCAGTCCCGGCCACATCTACAATATACGTATCAGTAAAAGACTCGCTTGATGTAAAAGTAGGATTATAATCACCAAGAGTCCCATCTAATTGATATTGGCCCGGAGGTATTTCAGGATAATTCAGATCACCATGGCAGAATTCGCAGGTCAGGTTCTTGTGTGTCCCCGATGAGAAACTGATATTAATACCATAAAGGGTATAGCTAGCGATCTGTGCTGTATCAGACCCGGCATTATCATGAATGAATGGTGTATGGCATTGTGTACATGTTGTCGTGGTTACATGGGACGATATGTTATATGGTGGTTGTACATACCAGACCCCATCAAGGAATCCCCCACTATGCCCATATTGCATTTCGTGAACGTGTAAGGGATTCGCAGCAAGTGGGGGACCAAAGAATGGTGAACTTCCAGGGTAAAGGAATCCACGCGAACCGCTATGGCAGGTATACATACAGGATTGCATGCCACCACCTTCGCCGTGGATAAAACTGGTCTCACTACCACTTAATTTCTTATTATGGCAGTTCTGGCACCCAAATATCGTGGTCTGGAATTGAGTGGTAGCCATTACAGGAGTATTATTTATTGAAGTGTCAAGGATAATTGTGTAATTGCCCGAATATTGCTCAGCAAAAGGGTCATAGAAAAAGTATCCTGAATAGAGTCCGGGATGACCTATATCTTCCTGAAGTATTACCTGTCTTGTATGCTGGTCATATTGCAAAGTTGTAACTTCTGTGATTGGGTCAGTGCGATTTATTAATGTAAGATGAGGATATGTTACATTAACACTCAGGATTTTTATCTCAGCAGAAGTCTCTGCATCATCACTGAAAAGAAGTATCGTGCCTGATGTGACCTGGATGTCGTCAATATACCAGCCTTCATCGTTGACAGCAGTATCAGACTTGAATCTAAACCCAAGAAGTATTGTATTTCCCGTGTATAGTGTAAGGTCCATGTTCTCAAGTGACCAATTATTGTTACTGTTACCGGTGATTCCATTACCAAGATTATTTCCATTGGGATTTGTATTAGTTGTTAAGGTTCCTGGGAGGTATGTCCAGGTATTTCCTCCATCAGTCGATACACCAACATATCCATAGTCACAATCTGTTTCCATGGAATACCATGTCCAAAAGGTTAGATTTGCAGAAGTAACGTCTGAAAGGTCAACTTCCTTTATCATCCAGAGGTCAATCTGGTCTGGATAATTATTCAATGTGGTTATGGGAGTGGTGTCTGTATCAGCCTTATAGCTTGAGTTCTGACTATGATTTCTGTACGTTGCCTGAGGCCATGTGGGTAGTGTTGTAAGCCCAGTGACGGGTTTAATTGTCCCAGTGGAATTATCAAGAACCATTAAAGATATCATATTTTTTTGTTTTTCTGAACCAAAATCAAAAGCATCCCACCATGACCAACCAGTATATCCACCATTGAAAAAAGGGCCTAACTGGTAGGTTGTTTGCCCAACCCGGAGAATTGCGGATAAATTATTATTAGCAGATAGAATACCATCAAGAGATGTAATTGGATAAGTTTCAACAGTTTGAATTAAATTGTGCGAAATAGGAATAGTATGTTGTAACACCCATTCATTATTACTCGCTGTAATTTCAGAATAATTTATTAAATAATGACATTCCATGCAAACTTCATTCGATAAAATATCTGATTCGGTAGTATTTAAAATGTCAATACCCAAATGGTCATTTTCAATAGTATTTATTGGTGACAGAGCATTTACAATGAATGTCCAATTTCCAAAAACGATAATCATCAGTACAGTGAAAATCCCAAATAAAGTTGATAGACTAATTATTATATTATTTTTTACTTTCCCTGACTGTATTCGATCAATAATACTTTCATGTGTCCCACTCTTCCATGTCATAAATTTAACTCCCCTTAAATTTTATTCAGAAGAAAGAGATTTAACTAGGTGCTCTTCTCCTAAAATTGACTATTACTCCATTATGATAATATCATATGTAGGTATAAATATAATTAATCCAACATGAATAATCATTATTAAATCCATGTTTTGCAATTCAATATTTTAATCCGACTGTAGATATAATAGGGATATATTTAGAAATATTTAATTATCGTAGAACTCATATAATTCGTTTATGGTAGAAAACTTATTAAAATTTATCAATGAACAATTGGTTTTACCAATTGTAATAATTAGTTTTTTTCTATTATTGTACATTGTGATATCCCTGAATAAAAGTGACCCGGATTTATTAACTTGACTTTGTTAAATTAATATTTAATCCTTCTGAATTGTCCATTTATCG
>JAMJFV010000166.1:2452-4436 GCA_023544495.1 ANME-2 cluster archaeon | reverse complement strand
ATGATCATTTACCCGAAGTGTACGGGTAGTTCGTTGAAAGATGATCATTTACCCGAAGTGTACGGTAGTTCGTTGAAAGATGATCATTTACCCGAAGTGTACGGGTAGTTCGTTGAAAGATGATCATTTACCCGGTGATACGGTTTGTTCGTTTGGAGATGGAGATTCATCTGAATGTACAGGTTGTTTATCCGGAGATGCCGGTTCGTTCGATGGTAATGTCTGTTCGTTTGGAGATGCCGGTTCGTTTGAAGGTAATGTCTGTTCGTTTGGAGATGCCGGATGTCCTTCATCAGCTTTTCCACCGGTCTCGATGGTTGCTATTGTTTTCTTTTTCCTGTAATAGCTTAGCGGGTGTCCTATCTCCCTGCACAGTATATCCTTGCCCGTGCAATTGCCATACGTGATCATAGTCGAACAGGATGGTGGTTTATAGATTGTACCCGTACCACCCGCAATGTGTTCAACCTGGTACCGGGTCATCTCTTCTTTGAAATCAGGCGACACGCCAAATAACTGGATTATCTGGTCCACTGAAAGTTCAATGTTCAGTAAGAACGAAGTCAGCGCAAATCTGGCCGAATGTGCAAGATTTACACCGCCCTGGGCACTTGCCAGGAGGTGTTTGATGCAGGGCGGGAAACTGCCCGGCTCCATCTCACCGAAACCTTCCTCACCCAACTCTTTCTTGCTCTGTTCCAGGCAGGTTCTGACCTCAACCACATATTCTTCAAGGGCCAGGCAGAAACTTTCGGGCACGACAAGGGGCAGGGAGTTAAAAATACGCACCCTGATACCTTCCTGCAGCAGACGTGTATATTCTTCCTTTGTGATGTTGACATAACCTGACCTGAGCCTGCGGTTCACCAGTTTCCAGTTAATTGCCCGCATCCCGGCAGCACCCCTGATATAATCAGTGAAATGTATCTGGAATCCTTTGTCAACAATACTGGCATTGATGTTGAAATCCGCACCAATCTCCAGCAATGTCCCGTAATCGTCCTCTTTTTGCATCCTGGCATTAGCAAACTTTGCTTCTGCAAGGGCATACCTGCGTGTCAGAAAATCATCGTCTATGCATGATACCAGTATCCGGGCAATGGGGTAGGAGAGCAGTTCGACAATATCGGGTTTGTTGTCGTCTTCTCCGATCACCCCTGTGATGGACTGGATGACCCGTGACCGGGCCCGGCTGCGAGGCATGCCGTAGGCTTTTGATCTAATAATATCATCTATGGACGAGTCCATCTGCCCAACATACGCTGCTGCCTGGGTGAGAAATGGATAATACGAAAGTTTTGCTACATCCATTATGTATATGGTAAATTAATCCGACTCTATCCTGGGAGCAAGCAGGTAATTCACATCACCGCTACCACCTGCGATCTTGAAATGTATCTTGATAGGGAAATCTTTGCCCAGTTCAAGAGTGACCTCACTGGCCTTTCCTGCTGATTTTACCATATCTGAAAGGTAATCGAGAGAGAAGAGTGAATGGGCTTCCCCTGACTTCATACTGATAAGCTGGTCCTTTTGCATATCAAGACGCATCCGGTCCGAATCACCTTCCGCTTCAAGATAAAATATCTCACCTTCCACTCCCATGCTTATATGGTCTGACACTTTCTCGGCAGCCTTGACAGCACGTTTCATGTCATTGCCTGTTAATGTGATCGAGGCAGGAAGTTCAAGCTGGGGAATTTTTGGTTCCTTGCGAATGGATGAAGGGTCAAGCAGTGCGATCTTATATTGCAGACCGCTCATCCGGATTACCAGTTTATGGGACTCTTCATCGAGTTCAAGTTCAACGGTCTCTGCTTTTTCTGCCATACCCATAATGTCGTTGAGACGGTTCAGGTCCACACCCAGTTCGCCCTCAGTGGCCGTGAATTGCTCAAAGGCACTGGATTTCATGGTCAGGGAAACCATTGCCACATTGGCAGGGTCCACAGCCCGTATGGTCAGACCATCCGGAGTCAGGTTT
>JAMJFV010000166.1:0-2442 GCA_023544495.1 ANME-2 cluster archaeon | reverse complement strand
CTTCATCAACAATACTTGAAACGGCTTCGATGGTTTCTTTGAGTTTTTCAGATTCTATAATTGCCTTGAACATGTACTGCCTCCGTCCCTGATAAGGGAAACATGTGGAATATATGGATGCAGTATGTGGTTATGAGTTATAAAAATTTCTAATTAATCGGAAAGACACTACTAATTTATTCCAATGTGGTCGTATACGGACATCCCTATAATCGAAACCCATAATACCGAACCGCAACATGATCAACACCATGAACGATATGCTATGTCCTGTGTGCGGCCGTTCCACCGACAACCAGATCGATGGCCGATGCAGGGACTGTTTCCTTAAGACAATTACCCTGGCCAGCATTCCCCTGGTGGTTCGTACAATTATCTGTCCGGTGTGTGCAGATGTGAAAAAAGGTAAGCGTTGGGACAAACTGGACAAAGATTTTGAAGAATTGATACATGATGTCATCGTACAGGCACTGAAAATTAATCCTCAGGCCCATGATGTAAGCACGTCAATAACTCTGACCACCACCAACCCTGCCATCTACCGGGCACAGATCACGGTCACAGCCGATGTTAAAGGAGTTAAAGCCGAATCGCAACTGGTTACTGAAGTCCGTATTTCAAAGGAGACCTGCGATGCCTGCAGCCGTATGGCAGGAGGGTACTACGAGGCAGTGATACAGATACGGGCAGAGAGACGTTTCCCTGATAAGGATGAACAGCAGCAGATGTTGGAACTGGTAGGGGAAGTGGTCGAGCGGCAGTACCTGCGTGGCGACAAACTGTCATTTATCACCAATATCCAGGAACTGCCAGAAGGGACGGATGTATACCTGGGTTCCAACAATACTGCACGCCAGGCAGTTCGTACAGCAGTGGAACGGTTCGGATGCAGGTATTCGGAATCCCCTTCACTGGCAGGGAAGAAAGACGGCAAGGACATCTACAGGATAACGTACAGCCTCAGGCTGCCCAGGTTAGTACCTGGCGACATAATAAGGGTCGGCGAGGATATGGTACTGGTCAGGCGAAGTGGAAAAATGACCACCGGGATAAACCTGGAATCGGGACTGGAGTTCTCTGAACATACTGACAATTTGAAAGATTCACATAAAGTATCGGGTGTGGAGGAAGCCGGGAATGCCGTAGTGGTCTCGATGGAACAGGATACGGTACAGGTAATGCATCCCTCCTCGTTCAAACAGGTGACGATAAAAAAACCTGCACACTTTACAGGTACGGCCGGTGAAGATGTCAGGGTCATCCTTATAGAGGACAGAATATTCATTTTGCCCTCATAGCAGGATATGGAAAAAATGAAAGCCTTATTGGTACCGAAAGGACAGGCTGAATCCCTCAGGAAACAACTGCTTAAGGCCGGGTACATGGATATCAGGCGCAAGGTAAAGGTACGGGGGGACGACCTGGAGATCCCTGTGACCGATACTATCCCGCCAGAATTTTCCCCATTCCCGTGCATACAACAGGAAGAACCTGAATATTATGAAAACGCTGGTTTCCTTCACGACCAGATGCAAAAGTATCTGGAGGAGGATGGACTGGATCTGCTGCCGGGGGGATGGCAGATACTCGGTGATGTGGTTATCGTCACATTGCACCCTGACCTGTATCCGGTCCGGTCTGAGTTAGGTGATGCACTGCTTACCATGCACCCTTATTGCAGGAGCGTGTATCTTGACGAAGGAATTGAAGGAGAATTGCGGCAGCCTAACCGTGAACTTATAGCCGCTCAGGATGGTGTGGATAATCCGGCCCTGGCCATCCATACCGAGAATGTGTGCAGGTTCAAACTGGATGTCACGAAGGTTATGTTCAGCAAGGGCAACCTGAATGAAAGGATAAGGATGGGGAAACTTGGCAGAGGAGAAGTGGTGGTGGATATGTTCGCCGGTATTGGATATTTTACCATACACATGGCAGTGCATGCCAGACCTGCAAGGATCATTGCCATTGAACTGAATCCTGAATCATACCGGTTTCTCGTTGAGAATATCAAACTGAACCACGTGGAAGATATTGTGGAACCGGTACAGGGTGATTGTGCCAAAAAGACACCTGTATCAGTGGCAGACCGCGTGGTCATGGGTTACGGAGGAAATACGCACCATTACCTGCCACAGGCGATCAGGGCCCTGAAACCAGGCGGTGTGCTGCATTACCATGAGATAGTGCCAGAAAAACTGATGCCTGATAGAAGCTTTGAACGCATCCATAGCAAAGCACGGGAGCAGGGACGAAAGGCTGAGATACTTAACTGGCACAGGGTCAAGAAATATTCACCCGGTGTCTGGCATGTGGTATTCGATGCCATGATAGATGGGGATAATTAAAGGTTGTATTCAGGGGTCACCAGTTAAGAGTAATAGTCTGCCGAATGTGGATATTTATTTTTTCTCCCACTTTTCCAGTTGCATGACTTTAGAC
>JAMJFV010000165.1 GCA_023544495.1 ANME-2 cluster archaeon | reverse complement strand
CTCCCTGCCATAACTGGTCACCGAGTTCGCCATTGTGAGACTGTACAGCCGTGCCCTGGTATAGCCAGAATAACCATAATAACTGTTAAGTAGTATCTTAAGGGCCAGCTGTGTGGCGTCAAGGGCACGGGCTTCGTCCCCGGATGCATGTTTCATCTTCTGTTTGGTCTCTAGCCTGCTCTGCAGCAGCCCAGCCAGAATGGAGGGGACAATGCCCTTATGCACCTGGGCAGATACGAACCTGCCTCCTGAGGGAGTGGTCTCAAAGTTCCCATCAGGTTCCTGGTCCTGGTCGACTATCTCGGTGGTATAGCACAGGTTGTGGGCCATCATGATCGTGGGGTAGAGCGATTTGTAGTCCAGTATCACCACATCTTCCAGCAGCCCCTTTTTCGGATTCAATACCTCGCCGCCTTTTAGTTCATCACTTATTATGTGCCGTTGCTTCGATAGGTCGTTGTCAGGTTTGGGGGGCATCACCCTGTTATGGGCACGGTACTCTTTCATGAGAATGTTCTCGACCATATTGGTCTGTCCCCCGTCGAGTATATCCTGCACCAGGGTGCCGCTTACCCTGGACAGTGCCCAGAACCTGTCAAGCAGGCTGAGCCTGAGTACCAGTTCCAGTGCCAGTTCAGAGTCGCGCCTGGCATAATCTACGAATGACCTGAACTTATCACCGGTGTCATGCCAGTATTCTTCCATCTCCAGGGGCTTGACATCCAGTTTGTCTCTGCCCAGCAATTCCTGTGCAGAGTTCTTGAGCGTGTAACGCTTCAGGCTGAAATCCCTCCTTATGATGGAGAGCGCATCCACCACTACCCTGCCAGTGATGTTTATGCTGGTCATGGTGCCTATTCTGCGGTAGTAGACCGAACGGCCGTCCCGACCCATGACCGACCGTATTTTCACATTGCGCTCTTTCTCAAGGGTGCTGGTCCTGTCCACGATATATGGAATGTCGAAGCCGTTCGAGTTGTACCCTATAAATACATCCGGGTCGTATTCCTTGATTATCCGGAAGAACCGCTCAAGCATTCCTATTTCATCAGCGAACGCCTCGGAATCACTATCAAGCCCGTCAGCGTCCTTACCTACAATTACCGTAGTGCTCTTGCCGTTAAAGGCTGGTTCAAAGGCGCAGCTGATCATGATTATCGGGCTTTGGTCGGGTGTGGGCATAGCGCCGTCAAGTGGCAGGCATTCTATGTCAAATGCCATATACCGCAGGGGCGCATTGGTTATAATCTCCAGCGGGGTTATGGTATCTGATACGGTCTTTACCCTGCAATCCACTCCGGACAGGCCGATGCCGTTGAACTTGTCCCCCCGCAGCGGTTCGGATCCGACCTCTACCCAGGACATGCCGCCAATTCCTGAATCAATGAGGAAGCGGTTGCGGAACAGTATGTCGGATTCATATATGCTGGCAATGCCAGGTAATTGAAGCACTTCAGCCCGTATGGCTGGCACGCCTTTTGGGTCGTTGAGTATGACCTTGAGCATAGGGACCGGTGCTTTATAGTAGCCTACGGACTCAAACCGCGGGGTGACCTGCACGTCTGTGACATACTCAATGAAGGTGGTTTTGATATTTTCTGCCAGTTCGTCAGGATTGTGTTTTGGGTGTGGTTTCAGGAAGAAATAGGGTTTGAACCCGGGCACGAAGCAACAGACACTTTGACCTGCGTCATCCCGACCGAAGAGGCGGATAACCGGGTTCTCAAGGTCATCATAGGTATAATCGGCATCCAGTATCTGGAATTTCATTAGCAATCAGTTGAGTTGATATTGACTTAAGGGTTTCTGAAACAGGATGGTAATGGCGCTCTTACCGAAAAGATTTGCCACAATATGTAAATCAAAGAGATGATCCGGATTGACCCGGACAGGGAGAGTTGAACTCTCCATCCAAAAAAAGGAAAGGGGAATTGAGATCAATTCCGCCTGCCAAATAGGAAGAACACTATTCCCATCACGATGACAGATATTACTATTCCAAATCCGGGTATCCCTGTGGTCGCTCCATTAACAGTCAATTCTTCTTTTGCCATTTCTACCAATGGTACGTTCTCGGCCGCACCGCCGAAGGTCTCATCGATAAAATCCTGGGGAACTGTCCTGTACAATAATCTGACGATCACTTTTACAGGACCGGCATTTCCTTGCGGTAGCCTGATCTCAAAGTCCTCTGTGACACTTGTTCCGGCAAGTATTCTGTTATCGGATACCAGAGAAGCAGCTTTCCATTCTTTCAGGGCCACATTTCCCGATGCATCATGATAGACTGAACCGTAAATGATGGTACCGGGGTCAATATTGCCTGCACTATCCAATCTACCAGAACTGTCGATTACCTCACCGTCCTCATTCGTAGCCGTTACTTCGAGCCATACCTGCCTGAGCGAATTTGAACCTGTGGGTATGCTGTGCCCTGCTCCTGTATTGGATACGGTGACCGCGAGGACTATACTCTCATCTGTCACCTGTTTAGTCTTCATCTCAAGCTCTGCTGCACCTTTTAGCATCTCAACTGCCAGTGCTCTGTGTTTTGGTGACTGCAAACTGGTCTGAAAGATATTTCCGCCTGCCGTGTTATGGGTCCAGATATGTTCCCTCACCGGACCGATCAACGTAGACTGGCCCGGATTCCTGGTGAAACCCGGGCCTGGTGTCATATGGCAATCCTGGCATTGGGTACCTTCTTCAGAATAGGGGCTGTCCAGCCATTCCTGGAAGGTATTCTGTATCACTACTCCGTTCTCAGAATGGGTCTGGTAATGGCATATACTACAAAAGTCAGATTGAGTATGCAATTCAGAATACCGGGCACCATGGTAAGGTGATTCTGCATCGTCCCAAGGACCGAATTTGGTTGTTCCGGGTGTTGATATGTACAGACCATTGCCCATGCCAGACTTACTTTTTATGGTATGGCAAAAATCGCAGTATACACCCATTTCAGAGGCATTGGCAATATCAATTGTCGCCGGTACCTTGGAATCGATACCTGTTACAAAACTGGCAGGGGAATGACATCTGGGGCAGTAGGTATCCACGGCCCCCAGAGTATCGTTACTTGCCATCGAGAACATCAACTGGTAGAAGGGATCACTATTGGAAGCCGCATGCATGGAACCGTACCATTCCTCGAAGTTCTGAGTATGGCACGAACCGCAAACCTGGGGTGCAGAAAAAACCCCTTCTTCAAATTCCCCAAATCCTGTCTGGGCAGATGCCGTACCTGTACTAATAACGGCAATGCATATTGTTAATAAGAATATATATTGAAAAGAATTCATGTTACCACTCCAGGTATTCTTTTTAGTTGCAACTATATATACTTTTTTACAGGAAATACAATGATGATTTCCAAATGTCGTAAGAGTTATAAGTTATTGTATGTATTGAGAATAACATATCAGGATGGATACATCAAGTGGTAGGAATTAGGCGATTGGTTCTGGATGTTCTGAAACCTCATCATCCATTGATCCTGGAATATGCTACGGCATTGAGTGAACTGGAAAACATAAGCGGCGTAAACCTGAGCCTTTATGAAGTTGACCAGCAGACTGAGAACATCAAAGTGACCATCGAAGGCGATGATCTGAACTATGAGCAGATCAAAGAGGTCATAGAGGATATGGGCGCTGTTATTCATAGTATTGATGAGATTGCGGCGGGCCGCAGGATCGTTGAAGAAGTTGAGACGCTCCAGGACAGATGAACATTTCCTGTTGAATTATACTTCAGTGAAGACAGCAGTATACACGTCAACGTAAGCTTTTATCCAACATCGCCTGTACGGATCCATCCCAACATAGCTAAAATACCGTTCGAAGCAGGAAACCTGGTACTTCCAGCTCAATTTATTATCACAAGCTTCTGCCTGGTATCCTGTTCACTTTTTCCCCCGATCCAGTCAGCGATCTTTCGAACTCCTTCGAAGGTCTTCGCACATATCTGCTCGGTGAAATCTCCCGGAAGTTCCCGGTGGAGAGGGATGGTCTCGCTTGCGCACAGGGAACGTGCTCCATCGAAATCCACATACGACAGCCTGGCTGTGAGTTTATGACAGGGATATTCGAAAACAGCTCCCGGGAGGAGGGCTACACCGGTCTCATTGAGAAGGCGTTCACATAGGGTGACGCTATCTGTAATGCCTCTCTCATAGAGTTGTCCATATACGGGAGTGAAGTCGAGGAATAGATAGAAGCCACCTTCCGGAGGATGGACCTTTACTCCTGCTTCTGTAAGGATCGAATGGCATTTCAGCCCGAGGGTCGAAAGGATGCGCCTGACATGCAATAGATAGTGTTCGATAGCAGCATCGCCCCTGAATGCGTGGACAGCTGCGAACTGTATGGGAGCACTGACCGATGTATAGGTCTCGCTGGCCACGGCAGCCATGGATTCAAGGAGCCAGTCCAGTTCTTTCGGGAAC
>JAMJFV010000164.1 GCA_023544495.1 ANME-2 cluster archaeon | reverse complement strand
ATCAAAACCTTGCTTTTTAAGAGATGGCGTGCTTGAAGTAGTAGGTGTTTCAGATATGGAATTCATGCAGATAAAAAAACGTATGTCAGAGGAAATACTGTCCCGCCGCAAGATGTGAATTTCTTTCTGGTATAAATGAGTGATTCAATGGTCTTTCCGAAGGAAAATGATTTGTTTGGCAAATATCAGAAACAAGTTCTGCTGTTCATAGCTATAGTAAGTTTCATTCTGTTGATATTTATTGTTTTTTTTGGTGTCAGTACATACTTTAAAGTTAATGAAATTGTCACAACGCAATATAAAGAACAGCAACTGCTACTTGCCAGGCAGATATCAACAGGAATTATGGAATTCCTGGATGAGAAAGTCGATCTGGTCGAATCACTGGCAGAGAATGAACCGGATTCAACACCTGATGAATATCAGAGATTGTTCAAAGACATCTACGACGGTAGCCAGGGTTTCTATGCAATTGAGTTCATCAATGACACAGGTATAGTGGTTACAGGTTACCCTGAAGAGGATGTTCCTATCGGATACGACCTTTATGAGAACAACCAGCAATGGCCCATAGAACATGCAAAGGAAACTGGAACATATAGTACCAATCCAATCCAACTGCTTGAAGGGGGGCTGGGCTCTTTCATCTGGGTTCCTGTATATGAAAATACGCAATATAAGGGAACCATACTTGCTATTATTAAAATGTCAACTTTATCTGAAAAATATCTTGGTATGTATGATTCAAAGGGGTACGTTTATATGGTGGACCGCAATGGACAGGTGCTGTTTGACGGTTCAGGCCATTTTGAACAGGGAGAAAATAGTATAGAAATCCTGAATAATTCTCATTCCCGATTTTTACAGATCATCTATGAGCAGGTGAACGGCTCAGAAGGTACTGGCAACTATTTGCGGTTTTCTCAGGGTGATGATAATGTTGAAAACCATTCAGAAAATGGTAACACAGAGAATATGATCGTTGCATATTCACCTATCAATTGGAACCGCCGTTTGTGGTCAGTGGCAGTGGTAAGTCCCGAATCCGAAGTTGTTGCATTGATGAATTCCATGTTATTCCAACAGGCCATGTTTGTAACCTTGTCTGCCATCATGACGATGATGGGGAGTATTTTCATAATTTTCCTGCTCCTCAGATGGAATAAGTCACTGAAATTCGAAGTTGAAAGAAAAACCATGGAATTGAAAGAATTCAACGATTCTCTGGAACGTGCAAATTCAAAACTGAAAGAACTCGATAAGCTCAAATCCGATTTTGTATCTATGGTTTCCCATGAACTTAAAACACCTATGACCGCGATAAAAACGTCTGCAGAATTGTTGATGACCAGCAGCGATCATGAGCAGATAGATAGTCACGAGCTACTCGAAAAAATAATCACTAATGTTGACCGTCAAACCCGGACAATAAATGACTTACTGGACATTGCAAAAATTGAATCCGGCGCAATTGATTTTGAGAAAGAACGGGTGAACCTGCGCGAGGTAATTGATACAGCCGTGGAAACGATCTATGGAATAGCATATGACCATGGTATCATTATCAATATTTCGTCACCTTCAGACCTGCCCAAAATAACAGGAAATGCGGATGCTCTTGTTACCGTATTTGTGAACCTGATCAATAATGCGTTAAAATTTACGCCCTGGGGTGGCAGGATAGATATTGATGTGGCAGACACCCTCGAGCATGTACGGGTCACTGTGAAAGATAATGGCATTGGCATACCTCATGATGACCTGGAACATATTTTTGAAAGATTCTATAAATTGGGTGGTGAAGTTTTTGACAACGAAATGGGTACCGGACTGGGGCTTGCTATCGTGAAGAGGATTGTAGAAGGGCACAAAGGGAAGATCATGGTACAAAGTAAAGAAGGTAAAGGAACCTGTTTCATCATCACATTGAGAAGGTAGTAACGTGAACGATCCTGAAATTCCAGATGATTTCATTGAACTGGAAAAGAAAATGATGGAGATGTACCACAATAGGACCGGTTCAGTTCTTATTTGCCCGGATTGTGGCTCCACCAGCGTTACCTATTATATGGGATTGAAAACCGGACTTCAATATCAATGTAAAGATTGTGGTTATGTTGGTAGTTTCATAATCGAACAGGATAAGGAATAATTACCAAACAAAAGGTTTTTTTACCTGTAATGCTTCAAAGAAGTGAGAGGAGATAGGCTCAATGAAATCTGCAATAGAAAATACGTATTCACAGAACTTTCTTGCCATACAGTACTCATTGATTATGGCGATAGTCTCTACAGCTATCATTTATATACTTGATAAATTCATATTCGGACATACGGATTTCAGACCGTTAACAGAATTCCAGTTCTACTTCGTGCTGTTCATAGTGGTCTTTGGTCTGGTTGCAGGTCTGCTTTTCTACAGGGAAGAAAAGGAAGATATCGTGGAAGATGTCAGCGAATTTAGAATAAAAATGGCAAAGAAAAAACTGAAAAAGGCCAAAAAGACAAAAGCACAGGGCAGATAATATGTATCACCCTATCCTTTTTCGACGATAATTACCCTGCTGCGCTCGCCCACGCTTAATTCTACTTCATCGTTCCATCCGGGTTTGGCGTAGCAGTCAATGACCTGGACCCGTGTTCCCAGGTCGATGTCTTGAATGATGTCAGCCTGTTCACCCCAAAGGGCAGCCCGTATCCTGCCGGAATCATCAGATATATGGATATTCAATACCCTGGCAGCAGACCCATCCTTACGCTGGAATTCCTTTAATTCGTCAAGTCCGGTGATGTGTCCTTCAATATTATACTGCTGCTTTGGCACAATATCTGCAATGGGTGTGAACTGTTCCCTGAATTCTACTTTTTTGCTGCTTGTACGAATAGAGCTGTTATTTCCCAGATTGATCTCCACCTGATTACTGAAACTGTTCTCCTTTGCATATCCGCCAGTTATCTCAATATTATCCCCCGGTTTAATAGTATTGAGGGCATCTGCATTTTCGTTCCAAAGCGTGACATTGATCTTGCCAGTGATATCACCCAGGGTCACGTTACGTACTTTGCCGGCAGAACCGTCCTTACGCTGGAAGGTCCTGAGGTCTGAAATGTCAAGCATTTTGGCAACCATGTAAATATTCCCCATCCCTGCCTTGATCTCGTTTATCTTGTATGGGTCGATCCTTACCTGTATGTCCTCGCTCAGGGCAATTTTATCAACATTACCACCTCTTCCCACACTGACCTCCAGTCCGTTCCGACCTTCCCTGACAAAACCTGATACCTGGATGGAATCCCCGAACACAATATCGCCCACCTTTACCAGGTCTGCTGCAGCATCCCATAATGCCACCCTGATAGAACCCGTTTCGTCAGCCAATGTGAGGTTGGCAACATTACCACTTGAACCGTCTTCACGGTTAAATACCCTCACGTCTGAACAGGCAATTACTTTGCCTACCAAGACAACCTTTGATAATTCCGGAGTAACATCTCCTATCTTCTTCTCGTCATCGGATATTCCCATGCTTAGAGCAACAAGTTTAGCTGCTGTATCTTTGTCAGCAAGTCCTGCCATCTGTGCTTCCTTTTCATCCACCAGCCTGATAAATTCGTCCAGGTTTATCCGGTCTTTCAGTTTTTCGTATATCTCCATTACCTTGTCCATTACTATCCCTGCCTGGAATTTTGATGTAATTGCATTGATTTAATACTTTTCAAATCTGTCAGATGAGGGCATTCCATAGAAACTTATTTTATCCTTCCCGTTATCTATGTGCTTCGGTGTTTACAACATGACCATTAAAGAAGGAGATTTCATAAAAATATCATATACAGGTAAAATGGAGGATGGCACGGTCTTCGATACCACCAATGAAGAGGCTGCCAAGGTTCATAACCTGTACAATCCCAAAGGAAGATACGGCGGAGATGTGATAATCATAGGCGTGAACCAGATAATTGCCGGCCTTGAAGAGGACATAAAACAGCATGATGTCGGTTATGAAGGTACGGTATCTATTCCCCCCGAAAAGGCTTTTGGCGTACGGGACCCGCAACTGGTAAAAGCGTTACCTATGAAAAAGTTCGAGCAAAAACCACAGGTTGGAATGCCTGTAGAGATCAGCGGACAGACAGGTACTGTGGTAAAAGTACTCGGGCGACATGCCAGTGTAGATTTTAACATTCCTATGGCAGGACAGACAATAACATATGATTATAAGATAGAAGCTATTCTTGAAGATCTATCGGATAAGGCTGTAGGTCTTGGCACTCTGTACACTGGAACGGAATTGGACATCGACATTGATGGTACCGTAGCAAAGATCAATGTGCCTCTGGAATTTAATTATTCCAGACACTGGATAACCTCCAAGGCCCAGATGGCACTGGACCTGTTGAAATACACAGACCTTACAGAAGTCCTGTATGTAGAAACCTATACGAAAGACCTGCTAACAAAAACAGCAGACGGAATG
>JAMJFV010000163.1 GCA_023544495.1 ANME-2 cluster archaeon | reverse complement strand
ACGTAACAACGTAACAACGTAACAACGTAACAACGTAACGGGAGATTAAATATGAGCACGTCAAATGCTTCAGATAATACTGTACCGGGTACAGTCCCCGTTGACCTGGCCGGTTCAATAGCATATTCGGCAGATTCAGTGGTCAGCCGCACTCTTATCGAGAATAAGGCAGGTACTATAACCTTGTTCGCCTTTGATGCAGGTCAGGGACTCAGTGAACATTCAGCCCCATTTGATGCAGTGGTACACGTACTGGACGGGGAGGCGGAACTGACCATCGGTGGTGAAAAGGTGAATGCATCTTCCGGCCAGATGGTGGTCATGCCTGCGAATGTACCCCATGCGCTTCAGGCAAGGCAGCAGTTCAAGATGCTGCTGACCATGCTGCGCGCCTGAGTTAAAGTCAAGCCGTTAGGATTTCTGCTATTATCATCTACACCGGATCGATGCTACATTAATAAAAATCCTCCACTCTCATCTGTTCACTTCCCATTACCACATCATCCAGCACATACCTGTCATACCCGAAAGGACGCAGTATACTTTCAGCGGCCCGGAGGGTGATGTCATAATATTTCTTTTTATCATATACCGTGTCCGGGTCGATCAGTTCAGCAACCTTTACCCTGTTGTGGTAATACCTTGATGTGTGGTCGGTATGTATGTACTGCACCGCCTGTCCGGGCTGCACCTCCACGCCTTCTTCCTGGAGCTGGTACAGGGCCGCGGCCTGGTTGCCTTTTTGCCGGTAATCTTCCAGCCGGTACCGGTTGTGGGTGGTGAACACAAGTTCTCCCGGGTCAGCATTACCGCATGTTATCTCGGCGGCATAGCGGCGCACCACATCCAGCACGCAGGGGATAGTATCGTATAGTTCATCCACGGTGCGGGCACATTTCATCTTTTCCAGCATATCGTGCTGCAGCCGTCTGATGAATTCGGGCGTGTCACGGCGCCGTAGTTCGATTCCCCTGACCTTCAGCTTCCCGTCTTTCATCAGGCCGAAATAGCGGTTCATGGCCCCTGCCCGGTTGTGCCGGTTGGACGGGAACACGATCCAGTGGTAGTGCCCTTTAAGTTCCAGCGGTATCCCCACGGTCCCGCTCACAAGGTCGCACAGTTCCCGGGGGTCGCCGCTGCCCCTGACCCACAGGCTGTCCACAATGCCGTGGAGTATCTCGAATCCCGTATCCTGTGCGAGCTCCATTGTCTGGAGGAGTATCTCCCTTGCATAGGCGGTAATGGATTCGTGGCACTCTATCCGCCCGAACCTGGCCTTGTTGAACCCCATGTAGCCAAAACTGGTGACGAGCAGCCATTTCAGGACGTTTTGCATCATCTGGTGTTCCTGGCTACCGCTTTCGGCCATTCTTTTGTAGGTCATGCGCCGCTTGATAAGGGGGCCGATGACCCTGGGTATCAACCCCACTCGCTGCTGGCAGATATTGTATCCGGTAAAGGGCACCCTTACGGGCGAGTCAGGGCAGCAGTCGCACAACACGGTCTCGGGAGAGATGTTCCTGGTGACCATGATATGGGGGAACAGGCTGGTGAAGTCCATCTCTGCTATATTTTCGTAGACGCCAACCCTGGATTCCAGTATCAGCGCTCCCCTATCCGCGCGTAACAGTTCTTCTGCGGTCTTGAAGTTCTCTGACAGGTTGCGCCGCCAGGGAACCAGCACGCCATCCTTGAGTGCTCTGTCCACCTGCAGGGCGGTGACCGCGCTGCCGGGGCTGAGCCTGGATAACTGCTGAAGGGGGATGCCTGTGATCCTGCCCAGGTCGATAAGACCACGCATCCCGCCTTCACGGACGATGAACGTCTGCTCGTCAATGTGCAGCCGGCCCCTGAGCAGGTAGCCGCCTGGTTTGTAGATGATGCGGCCGTAGCTGAAATACGACCTGCCTTTGTTCTGCCGGGGCGGATCGTCCTGTTGACGGCCCAACTGGAGCGATGCTCCGGCTTCCAGCGCCCTGTGGTACAGGTAGGGAAGCTGGAAACTGTCGCCGCCGCATGTCAGTATCACGTCCGGGTCTGTTTCTTTGACCAGGGAGGACAGGCCCTCTATCATATCGGCTTCGGGCATGTTTTCGAGGATGTCCGCCCCCAGTCGGATCTCCTTGACCGGGTCACTGAAGCAGGGGTTCTTCACGGACCGCGGGGTCACGTCCAGATGCAGGGTATTTAGTTCCGGAGCCGTGTAACCCGTTGTCTGCTGGTCGTCGTCAAGATGCAGGTGCCAGTCCAGCCGTGCCATGGGGAACAGGCCCCGTTCAAGCAGGAACTGCCTTGCAGGGGGCAGGTCCACGTTGTATGCTTTCCAGCCCCGCTGCTCCAGTATGTCGGCCAGGCCAAATACTTCGCTCCAGTCATCCAGGGACAGGGCAAGCACATCCTGCGGCTCCTGGCCAAGGGAGGTTATCTTCTGTTCGACCCTGACCTGCCGCACCTGGGGCAGGGTGGAGATGAGGTGCCTGTTGTGGACGGGACATTCCAGGTATATGCGGGGCTGGTATCGTATTCTGTGGGGTGTGCACTTGCCGGCGTGCATGATCCAGAGGATGATGTGCCCGTCCCGGTAATCGATATCAAGGAGGTGGGGCATGGCTGTCCTCCTTCAGGTCATCTATCTGTTTTTGCTGCTCGATGAGGATGGACAGCACGATGGTGTCCATGGGGTCCAGGGCTGCCGCCACTGTGGATGCGGAGGCATGTTCACGCGCCATGTCCATGACGCGGTCAAAGACCTCCTGGTCGTTCCGGCGCAGCGCCCTCCTGAAATTCCCCAGTTCCATGATAATACTGTCGAGCAGTATCCTGAAACTGGGCACTGTCCTGCCCATTCACACCACCGCTGTATAGGCGCTGAGCTGCATCTGTCCGGGCGGGACTGGCATGAATTCCAGCACGTCGTTCTCTTCCAGTATCCTGAGTAGTTTGCGGTGCTGTACCACCCTGATGACCCTGCCGGCACGCTCCTCCACCAGCCTGGAGCCCCACCAGGTCCCGCCATAGCTGGTTATGACGGTAGCCAGGCTGTGGGCGCGGGTGTATTCCTCCAGGTGTTCCAGTGCCTGTTCCAGCAGTTTGCGGGTATGGATACTGCCGAAGAGGTGGGGCAGGTATGCTACTGCCAGAAGCCCTGGTTGCCATTTTTGGATAACTGGCAAAAGCTGCTGGGTGAGAAGGTCGTTCATCTGGTATTCGGTGAAGGCGCGGGCTACATGGGTCTTTGTCATCACGGTCGGTATGTCTGCCTGCAGCATTTTTGCAATGCTCCGTAACGTGTACGGGTTGAAGCTGTTGCCCCCGTCCACGAAGACTACGTCCTGCTGCTGTAGCCCGGCGGTATGGGCACACAGGGAGAGCAACAGGTCTGGCACGAAGCGCGAGGGGCCTTCCACCAGGGTTATGGTGGAGGGTTTGAAGCTTCCAAGGTCAAGGCCACAGGCAAGAGGGGATGGAGTGTTCATTTCTATGGCACGCTCGAATATTGGATAATGCCATGTAGGGGATATGGGGGTAATAATGTGAGGATAGAGCGGGGTGAAAGTATTCGGGGAATTCCTGAACACCCTTATTTTGTTTTATGTATTGATCGTCTCACCAGAGTTAAAAGATCAAACAGGGTCTGCTTGAATTCATCACCCACATCTTCCCATGTCAGCATTTTCCCGGTTCTTTCTTTCTGTTCCTTGTCATGTATAGATCTACTTTCATCGGTTCTTGATAATTTCATCAGAATTGCACTATATCCCCCGATTAGGACGATTATGAAAACCAGCGGGTATACCAAAAATTCGATCCTGTTGAAGATCAGGAAGATCTGTTCATCGATCAGAATATCGATAAGAGCAAAGGTCCTGTATAGAAAAGATACAAGAAGGACACTGGCGCTGGCATTGAAAAGAGGAGCAGGCAGGTTGAACGGGAAGTCCAGGGCATTGAACAGCTCTCCGAACAGAAAGATAATGGACATGACAATAATGAGCCAGATAGTACTGTTCAGGAACTGGATGATCTGCTCGTTCAGGGGATTTTCGGTAAAGAACGCCAGATGATTTGCTATATATAAGAGAATTAAGAAGATGATCAATCCAAATAATCTCATGAGTATAATCCAGGGGATGGACCTGTAACTGGATCTTGTCATCAAAACCCTCCGGGATTTAACCTGTTAATAATTATAGGTGGTAATGTTATAATCTATTATTCCATGAGACATGTATCAATACAGGTCATGCAAAGTACATATTCGGTTGACAGCACTCTTCTGCTCTGTTGCTGGCTATGAACCGGTACAGACCACTGATATCATAATCATTCTTGATCATGCTGTAACCGAACACATACCATAATGCTAAGCACCAGTAATTATATTATACGTTCAGGTTGATATTCAGGAAATCAAGCGTCTTGTTCCAGGCATCAAGAGCCTGTTCTTTCCGGAAAGCCAGGGTGTTTGTGGGATTTGC
>JAMJFV010000162.1 GCA_023544495.1 ANME-2 cluster archaeon | reverse complement strand
ATGTTATTGGCCGCATACAGGGGCATGTATTCGCCTGATGTGAGCACATAGGTCTCGCTGACCAGCCCCTTGCGAATAGGAGCTGCGAACCCGCCGCATACAATATCGCCGGGCACGTCATAAATGATAAGGTCACTCTCCTGCATCACCGATGATATTGTTTGCAGCGTCTTGATGGCTACAATAATACCCCTGCCCGCACAGCCTATACCCGGCTCGGGCCCGCCCACTTCCACGCACCTGACCCCTTTGTACCCTTCAAAGACCACCTCATCCTCTGTGATCTCCATACCCTGCTGCATCAGTTCCATGACCGTGGGTATGCGGTGACCGCCCAGCAGGGTGATGGACGAATCGCTCTTTGGATCGCAGCCGATAATGGTAACCCGGTATCCTTCATCAGCACAGGCGGCAGCCACATTTGACGCAGTACTGCTCTTGCCGATACCGCCCTTTCCGTAGATAGCTATCTGTTTCACTCTTTCTCCTCCCGTACCAGCTGGCGCAGCGTGGCACCGAACTCGGATTCTATGATAGTGCTGACACCCAGGGTCTTGGGATGCAGGTCGATCTCCACCACTACAAATTCATGTCCCATTTCCTTGAGCGGTAGCACCTGCCTGGGCCCGTTGGTCACTGAAATGACCTCCATACCCTGCAGGTTGTCCATGGGAATGGCATGGGGCACGCCGGTTATCACGGCAAAATCGAACCCGGGATATTTCCCGGCAAGCAGCCGGTTCACGGTCTCACCGGCAATGGGATATTCATCCAGCCCGCCAATGTTCTCATGTACTTCGATCCCCAGTTCCTTAAGGTCGCGGTTGATGTTGCGGGCATGGTCCCTGACCCTCTCCAGGCCCAGGTTCTCGTCCAGGTTTGCCATATTGATTATTTCTGATGTCGAACCCAGTTCCCTGGCTGCCTGGTTCACTGCTACATTGATATCAGCGAACATGTACCCGGTTTCCTTTTTGGCGTTCAGGATAGTGATGCCTTTCTTGCCTTCCTTAAGCAACTGGATAATGCGTTTTGCAACCGTATACTTGGTATCGCCCCGGCTGGGTTCCAGGTATGCCTTGCTGGCAGCACCGTGCCGTTTTTCGACCTCGGTTGCCTCCTTTAACAGGATCTTCTGGCGCTGGAACTCCTCCTCACTGAGTATGCCGGCAGCAAGTGCGGATTCCAGGGTAATGATAACACCCTTGGTATTGTTGGGGTAACCTGCATGTACTTCCACTTCGATCACAGGCACATCAGGATTGACTTCAAGCACTGCCTCGTGCAGTTCCTCTCCGATTATCATGCTGGCACAGGTCCCCACAATGCCTATCCGTTTCGGGTTGAACATCTCAATGACCCGTCTGAGCAGGTCGACCAGCTGTTCATGGCCCCCGAACACGAAACCTGATTCGTCAAGGGCAGTGGTCACCACCCGCAGCCCGTCCTCTTCCAGAAGTCTGGCATGTTTGAAACTGCAACCAGGCGGGCCGTGAAGTATGACCACGTCCACGTCAAGGTCACGCAAAGTGTACAGGGCTGCCACAATGGAACTGGGCCTGGGGTGCAAAATTATGGGTTCTTTGGTTAAAGGTACAGGGCTCATGGTAATTTCCTCGTTTATCTAAAGCATTTAACACATGAAATAATAATATCATCTTCGCTAGTTAGTGATTCGGCCATCTCGATGGCACTGTTAATGTTGGCCGCTGTCCGGACGTTCCCGCCATGAATGGATTGCATCCGCTCGCCAACCAGTATTATAGTATCAAGTTCATTTCCCCTTTCATCTACAAAATGAGCGGCATCGGTGGGATCAAGTCCTTCGCAGACCTGTTTGGCCTCCTCGCCAAGGATAAGCACCTTGCATTCATGACCGGAAGCCAGGCTGTTTGAATAATCCAGGGCCTGCCGAACCGACCTGATATTCATGCCTGAATTGGAGTTATCCACCATCCTGCGACCTGCCCATTCCACCACCCGCATCCTGCCGTGCACTCCTGCAAAATCCATCAATGCGGATTCTATTTTTGCGTCCTCCACGTGCAGGAGCCTGGCGGCGGCGAGAGCACATACAATGGCTGTGGAATATGCATCTGCATCATAACCAGAATTAGGGGTGAACCTGACGGTCCCGCAGCTATTTGAATGTACGGTCCAGATGCCCCGGGGGGAGCGCTCCAGGTTTACATCTGCATCCATGGTATCACTGAAGGTAATGATATCCACGTTCCCGGGGGGGATCAGGTGACCTGCTGAGGCATTCACAAGGAGGGTGCTGCCCGGCTTTGCCCTCTCGACCATCTTCAGTTTGGCCGCAGTGGACGTGCTGCTGCCCTTTGCTATGGTGTACTCGTTATCCAGGCTGGTGATGATGCCTATATCCGCCATCCCTGTACCTCCGAGTGATACCTCGAAGATGTACAGGTCAGCTTCAATACCCGCGCTGTGTTCGAGTGCCTCAAGGATACTGCCAGGGGTTATGCTCAGGCCGTGATGCAGCTTTGTCGGCACGCCTTTTACCCAGTGTTCCACTCCACGGCTGGTGTGGGAGACCACAGACAGGCTGCGGGATGCCATGTCTGCCAGAAGTGTTGCGGTACTGGTCTTGGCGCCGGTCCCTGTTATTTCAACGATACGAGCATTGGTGGTGAAACCTGACAGCAGTTCCCCTACTGCCTGGTGGTGGGTAATGACAGTATGTCCACCGGCACCGGCAATGTCAAGATGCACGGGTGCCACTATCAGGTCAGTATTACACTTCGTAGCAATTATAGTATTATAATCTGGTTCCCTGGCAACATGTATACCCGAGCGTTCGAGCCCGGCCAGGACACCATCATCAGCGGTACCATAGACATCAACGGCTGTAACACTGCGTGCATATTTTGCGATGTGTTGCGCCAGGGGAATGCCGCCGTGGGTCAGATCCAGCACGGTGACATCTTTGTCATCGAACAGCATGGCTTTTAATTCAGTGCTTCCCGCGCCCTCTTGTATGCCAGTTCTGCTACCAGCGGGTCGGCACCCAGGGGCTCGGCATATACCAGGGTAACATCATTTCCGTTGAGCTGGATGGTGGTCTTTCGGTCTTCACGGCTGATACCCAGTATCCGGGGGATGTCCTCCGTGGTATGTACACCGTGTGCCAGGAATATGGGTACGGCCACGATGATGGATACCCCGGTACCTTCAAAAGCTTTCAGTCCCTCGTCCATGGTGGGACCGTTCATGTTCATGAACCCGACCCTCACAACCGCATTTTCATATTTCTCAGCGATAAGGTTGGCAACTCCGGTTACCACTTCTTTATTGTGAGGGAGCTTACTACCATGTCCCAGTGCCAGTATTCCGATTTTCTCAGTCATAATAATTCCTCGTAAAAGGGTTGATTTCCTGTCGAGTAATACGATTTATCTAAAAAGTATTACTGGATTTACCTATTGTAATGTTAATCAAATATAACGGTTTTGCATGAAAAAAGACAATATTAAAATATCATTAACCAAACGTAGCTTTTTACATTGTAGTTCGAAAGGTTAAGGAATATGGAAGATTACATCAGGGTATCGGATATCAGCAATTATTTAAAATGTCCCCGCAAGGTCTATTATACCTACCAGGGGTATCCCCCCATCATGACCGTCACCCCTTCCTACGTGGCTGCTTTGATCACAAAGGAAATGGCACAGTATTATGCAGAGGTGGTCACTTCTGAAGATAAGATTTCATCGTTGCAGTCATTGCTGGATATGTCTGCACAGCAGGTATCGATAATATACCGGGACGAACTTGCCGGCATTGATCCAGAAGTTCTATCCCTGGCAACATCAGAGGTCCGATCGCATCTTGAAGGGATCATGAACGGTATCCAGACATCCGTGCAGGCACAAGGGTCTGATCGGATGCTGGATATGTTAACTTCACTGGATGTTGAATGCGTATTGTATTCTGAAAAACTGCATCTTTCAGGCAGTCCGGATAGATTGGTGATGCTGGACGGCTGTTTGATCCCGTCCATAATCCGTACCGGAAAAGCTCCTCTTAGCGGCGCGTGGAAATATGACCGGCTCAGGCTCACTGCTTTATCTATCCTGCTTGAGGACAACCATGACAGTGCAGTTATGAAAGGTATAGTGGAATATGCCAGGTACGGTATTATACGCGAAGTATCGATAAGACGTGCAGACAAACGAAAGGTGCTGGCACTCGCGGGCAGGGTCAGGAAAATAAGGGATGGTCGGTTGCCTGAGAGGCCAGATGACGCACCATGTGATTACTGCGGGCATATTGAACACTGCCAGGTCACACAGACCCTGGCGTCCCGGTTCTTTTAAGGTAAAAGGGTAATATTAAAGTACGTTTACGTCCAGTTATGACCGAATGTACCTTTACGTTCGGTTTACCGTAAGCTATTTAAACAAATAGGAATAAATATCGTTCGTACTGTATCGAACAAACTCAACTCAAATATGTGATACAATGATCGAAGTAACAGAATTAGCAGCAGGGGAATTGAAAACTCTCC
>JAMJFV010000161.1 GCA_023544495.1 ANME-2 cluster archaeon | reverse complement strand
CGTTCCTATGACCTGATGTTACAATTTCAGCTGTTCGTTCCTATGACCTGATGTTACAATTTCAGCTGTTCGTTCCTATGACCTGATGTTACAATTTCAGCTGTTCGTTCCTATGACCTGATGTTGCTATTTCACCTGTTCGTGCGTATGTTTTGATGCCATCAGGCAGGCTGCTCGAAAACTCTTTGCTCCTGAGCACGTCCAGAAAGACCATCCCCAGATTACCGTGAATGAACTCCTTATTGACCACAAAATCATATTCTTCGTCTGCAAGATGGATGAACTTCAGTCCATTAAGGTGCGCCGCTGACCTGATCCCAATACCCACATCAGCTCTGTCCAGCTTGACAGCAGCCGCAACTGCACTATGTGTCCTGGCCTGCGTATCATAACCCTTAATTGAAGCGCACAATTCTTCAAATCCTATTCCCTGTGCGGCTGCCAGTTCGCGAAGGTTCCTATCGGTCAACACCCTGGTACCCGAACCCGGCGTGCGGTTGATGAACCTGGCTGTCAGGATGTCTTCAAATCCCTGTATGGGGCTATCCGGTCTTATGATAAGTCCCTGTTCTCTCAGGTAACCTTTGACAAAGACAGCATTTTCCAGACCAAAACGTTCCATGAATGAAAGATTGTATTCACCTGCATCGTCTAACAGGTGCACACCTGCCATGTCAGCTATACCATCCCTGATCGCCACCAGTCCACCCGTACTGCCCTTATTTATTATCCTGACACTATATGGTAAAAGCCGCACAAGAACCTCGAAACCCAGGCAATGGCTGCCTATAAAGAGTATGTCGGGTGTCTTTACATCCCCTATCAGGGTCACCTCTACCTCCTGACCTGCCCCGAGCAATTCCACCTGTGGTTCTATCTCAATAAAACCATCGGCACGTGCAAGTGTGGTTATGGCTCCAGAACCCTTATCGACCGGGTATGCCATTCCCCTGACAAGTCCCACAGGCAGGAGCTCGCGCCGGCCTTCAGAGTGGAAATCCACTGCAATGTGTGCCATGACCTTTGAACGTGTACCCGGTAATCCCAGGGCTGAGCGAATAAGAGGTGCCGTAAATTCATTGAAGATGGTAAGTGCGGAAGTAGGATACCCGGGAAGCCCGAATACAGGTGTACTGTTAATAATGCCAATGATAACAGGCTTTCCCGGTTTTATGTCAATACCGTGCAGGAGTAATTCACCCTCCTCTGCTATGATATGGTACATAACATCGCCCACACCTGCAGAAGTGCTGCCTGACGTGAGCACCAGGTGGCATTCATTCACAGCCCGGGCAAGTATTTTTTCCATAAGGGTACGGTCATCTTTAACGATACCATAATGTTTCACATTGCCGCCACATTCACTGACAGCTGCTCCCAATGAATATGAATTGATGTCAAAGACAGTGCCTGTTGACAGCTCCGCTCCCGGTTCAACAAGTTCGCTGCCTGTTGATATAATACCGACTATCAGATCTTTGACCGGTACGTGCTCCATACCAACGGCAGCCAGGACACCAATCTCTCTCGATGTTAACCGGGTGCCTGCTTCCAGTACCCTTTCACCCACCATGATGTCCGAACCTGATTGAATGACGTTCTCGTTTACAGATACGGGGCGTACAATGTCGATGTTCCTGCCATCCTCCCTGGTATATTCCACCATCACAACTGCATCTGCACCTTCAGGCATCATGGCACCGGTGGATATTTCCACGGCCATGTCCTTGCTCACTGTGACCTCTGGAATATGCCCTGTTTCGACCTTACCGGACAGTTCAAGTGTTACCGTTCTGTCCTCCCGTGCCAGATAGGTATCCTTTGCCCGAACGGCATACCCGTCCATAGAAGCACGGTCAAACCCGGGCACGTCAACACGTGCAATTATGTCACTGGCCAGTACACGTCCTTCAGCCTGGGACAGTGTTACTTCGATAGTACCTGGCTGTAATGATATCTGGCGTATGATTTGTCTGGCATCCTGTGATGATATAAGTTCCCTGAACTCTTTTCTGTTCATCCTAAAACCATGGAGTATCTATACGACCAGTACATATAAAACTATATGAAAAGGAGTGGGAATTAACTCATTAATGTCCCTACTCCCGAATAACCCTGTTAGTGAACCAGATTTTCAGATCTGGTATTAACAGGAACTATGAGTTATCGCACCCGTCGGGCATGAATCCACGCACAGGCAGCATTCGGTACATTCACTTACATTCGGTGCAGTTGATTTCTCGTCCACCAGTTCAAAGACTTCAACAGGACACACGTCCACACATTCACCAGCGCCAACACATTTGTCAAGGTCTATTTCGATGATAATACCATTAGCTTCGTACTTCTTTATAGCCATACTATTCATACCTCCATTCCAATTTCTATAGTAACCTGAAAGGTTTTACTCCATAAAGCAGATTATCCTGCTTCTTATATATGATTTACTGATTCGATTTACATTGAACCAGGAGAGAGATAAGTAGTAGATATGGGTTATTTTCACCTACTGGCGAGTATGAACTTTGCCCGGCACGCCTGTGTCCTCTGTGGTTGAATTATCTTGGCTTTTCCTGAAAAATAGCCATTGTTCCTTTTTTCCCTGTCCCCTGGTCTTGATAAGGCAGTACAGGCCTTTTAGTCTTTTACCCTCAATTCTGAAGATGATCTTACTCTCATCCACTTCCAGCGGCTCAAATATCCCATTATCCCATATCTTCACCGTACCGGCACCGTAGTCTCCCTCAGGGATCTCACCCTCGAACGTTGCATATGCCAGGGGGTGGTCCTCTGTAGGTATGGCCAGCCTTTTCACGCCTGTCGTTACGGGTGGTTCCTTAGGCACCGCCCAGCTGCGCAACACATCCCCGAACTGGAGTCTCAGGTCATAGTGCAGTCGCTTTGAATCATGTTCCTGAATGACATAAATATTGCCTGATGTTATGCCTTTAGCCGTGTTTATATTGATATCAGTTTCACCTGATGCCGTAAAATCCCGATTTATTGTAGTATCCCCGGGATTCATTCTATCCCCTTCCTCGGGCAAAGATGCTCCAGTATGCAAATATCATGTTTCGGCTTGCGGGCATAACACACATTGCGTCCGTGCAGTATAAGCCTCATGGACAGGTCATTCCACTCCTCTCGCGGGGCAAGGTCCATCAGGTCCTGCTCGATCTTGTTCGGGTCAGTATGCCGGGTCAGTCCAAGCCTGAAGGAGAGCCGCTTCACATGAGTATCCACTGCGATACCTTCGGTTATACCATACGCACTGGACAGTACGACATTGGCAGTCTTTCGAGCCACTCCCGGCAAGGTTATGAGTTCTTTCATGCTGCGGGGAACTTCTCCATTGAAATCCTTCAACAGGATCTTGCTGACGCCTTGAATATTTTTTGCCTTCTGCCGGTAAAAACCTGTGGATTTGACATCCTGCTCAAGTTCGCTAATATCGGCAGTGGCAATATCTTCCAGGCGTGGATATTTCCTGAACAGTTTTTCCGTAACCATGTTCACTATTATATCTGTGGACTGAGCTGAGAGGATGGTGGCGGTCAGTAACTGCCAGGGTGCATTATATCTCAGTGCGGTCCTGGAAACGGGATATTCTTCCCTGAGCAGCCTGATTATCTCAAGCACCCGTTCTTGCGGTCCCATTTTACTCAAGAAGGGCAATATAGCGTTCAGCAGATACCGCAGCCAGTGCACCGTCACCTACGGCCGTGGCTACCTGGCGCAGCTGCGTTGTCCGGCAGTCTCCCGCTGCAAAGATACCTGGTATGGAAGTGGACAGATCAGCACCGGTAATAAGGAAACCATCCTCATCCTTGTCAGCATCGATAAGATCAGTACCTGGTTCAACACCCACATACATGAATACGCCCCTTACCTGTATCTCTGTGGTTTCTCCGGTAACATTGTTCCTGACCACTACTTTTTCAACGGTGTCAGTACCTTCAATCGACTGCAGATTTGAATCCCAGACAAACTCTATCTTCGGATTCTTAAATGCCCTTTCCCGGTTTATCTTTTCAGCCCTCAGTTCATCCCTTCGATGGATGACATACACTTTGTTGACCATCTTGGTAAGGAATATAGCTTCAACAATTGCGCTATTGCCGCCGCCTACCAGTGCCACGTCCTTGCCCGTGAAGAAGAATCCATCGCATGTAGCGCATGTGGACACGCCCCTGCCCGTGAATTTTGCTTCACCGGGCACGCCCAGTTTCTTTGGATTGGTGCCTGTGGCAATTATCACCGATCTGGCTTTGAACTCACCATCAGAGGTTATGACTGTCTTAACATCTCCCCCGTTCTTGACCTTAATGACATCCGCAAACTTGATCTCAAGGTCGAACTTCTTAGTATGCTCTTCCATATTCTGCATAAGATCCATACCGCTGACCTCAGGGAAACCGGGGTAATTCTCGATCAGGTGGGTCTTCATTATCTGCCCGCCCACACCCAGTTTTTCAATAAGCAGGGTATTCATCATTGCGCGTTTGGCATATATGCCTGCTGTAAGTCCTGCAGGACCGCCACCGATTATAATTACAT
>JAMJFV010000160.1 GCA_023544495.1 ANME-2 cluster archaeon | reverse complement strand
TATGGTCAATTATGGCAAGTGTAGGGACCTATCGGTCATTTGGGAGTTTAGAAAAAAAAAATACGTTTCTTCTTTGCTCTTGTTATAGGATCCATATCCTTTCCCCGCTGATCCATATTATCTCCGGTCCACCAACCTTCTTGGTCTGCCTTTTATCCGGTATAGTTCAAGCTCTTCAGGTCCGGTGAAATGAAAAATGACCTTAAATGTTTCATCATCATAGGATTGAGCCAGTCCTGGTTTGAACAGGAAAAATGTCTTGATAAAATTCTCCTTAATTCCACTTTTATCACAATTTTCTGGATCAATACATTCCAGGCTCACCCTCAATACAGTCTCACCTTCATCATGCCCACCGTACAGGAATGCTTCATATTCTCCTGTCAAATATTCCATATTATTGCGCTGGAACACACCACGTTCCACATCCACTTTATTGAAAGGTGATCCAGCCACCCAGACCGTTTCAGCTTCTCTTTGAGGAGTGACAACCTTCATATGCGTCCGCCCGCAATTACACCTGTCACGGGTGATAACAGCAGTAGTATCTTCAGTATCGTAATTGAGCAGCAGAGTTCCACATTTTTCGCCCTTTGGCAATAATGTACTAAGCACGATCCTGCCGCATTCTCCATCAGATACAAATTGTTGCAAACGCGGGTCGTATACATCAAGATGTACAAGGTCTTCAGGTACGTGAAGGCCGTTAAGATCAGAACACTCACCGCACATGGTACCTTCGGTGCTGCCATAGGTATTGTAGACATTACACCCCCAGATTTCAGCTAAATATTTCCGGGATTCTTCACAAAAACTTTCACCACCTACAACAAGCTGGTTAATTCCTGATCCCCGGGGATCCATGTGCTCCTTTGACATTCGACGGGCCAGGCGAAGCAATTTGAAGACACTTCCCACTATTGCTGTTGGTCTGTATGATTGTATTACACGTACGGGAAAAGTGCATTTCCCTTCTGGGATAATGGTCATTCCAATTTCATGTGCTGTAGCAGTCATCATATTGGCACCTACATTCATACCATAGGAAGCACAGATCACTACCCTGTCACCGGGTACAAATCCCTGTGAAACAAAGATCCTGGCATATTTCTCTGAATATCGCTGCCAATCCTCCCAGGTAAGAAAGAAAGATTTTGGTGTTCCGCTGGTCCCGCTGGTCTCATGGATCGTATATACATCGTTCCAATCAACACTCCTGAAGAAAAAGTCAGGCATTTCAGGAGGCTGGTAATTCCTTATGGTTTTCCCGGATATGATTGGCAGTTCCAGCAGGTCTTCATGAGACCTGATATTTTCAGGTTTGATCCTCTGATCTCTAAACCACTTTTTATAAAATGGAGAGTTTTCTGCTGCATAGTTGACAGTATATTGTATACGTTCGTCGATCAATGCGTCAAGTTCTCCACGCTCCATAGTTTCAATGTATTCCCTGAAATAATGGCCAGTAATCGTCATCTCCCCCATTATATCTGATGACCTGACCAGTTTAAAGACTTTTCTGAAAAGCTGGAGATATATAATTATAAAAAAATCATCAATATATAAAAAATAAAATGCCCGGGACGGGACTCGAAAAATTTGTTTGACGCCCGTTCTTAATTTCAATGCTTTGCTTGATCCCATAGCTCTGATGGGGGACCTCAAGGAATGGGCATACAAGCACAATGGCATGGCAGTTGTCACAAACCAGCCTGAAAGTGAGTTTGCCAAGCCTGAAGGGTATGAGAGAAAATCATTTGGAGATAAGTCGTGCTTTGCTATCAAGGAGATCTGGTATATCGCAGCTGGCCAGAAGGATAAGAGCCTGACAAAATCCATGGTCAAAGCCTTCAGAAGCAGGAGCATGGGCAAGGGCACAGGCATCCTTTCTGTTGAGGTCAGTAGATCAGGAAGGAAACTTGTATTCTGAGCCATGACCTGCAATGTGTATCTTGCGGATTGCAGGGAGGGGCAAAAAAGAGCTTGAGAGAGGCAGTATGAAAAATACATTTCGTGAGTACTTCGTACATTACTGCCCTGAGTATATGCAGGAGAGAGGAAAGGTGGAATTTGCTATTAGCATGCTGCAGAATAAAGGTGAGCTGCAGTGACTTCATGCCGATTTAGAGGGATTTAAATGGCCAAGATCACCTGTCATGACTGCGGTTTTGACCATGATAGCGAAAGCAACTTAGATGCTTCTGAGAGGAAAACAAACAGGATATCTAATACTACTATGTCACAAGTAATCCTTTGCACCTGAGTTGTAAAGTAAACGTCACCCTGCGTAGATGATTTTATAAACTCAGGATGAAAATAATGATTATGCGCAAGCCATCAATTACTGCATTCAAAAAAGAGTTGTCACCAGAACAACGTGAAGAACTACTAAGAGCATTAAAAGCCCGTTTTGAGGAAAACATGAACCGCCATAAAGGTCTTGAATGGGCTAAAGTACAAGCAAAGCTGGAAGCTAATCCTGAAAAATTGTGGTCACTCAATGAAATGGAAAGAACCGGAGGTGAACCGGATGTTATTGGTCATGATAAAAAGACAGGCGAATACATTTTTTATGATTGTTCAGCGGAAAGTCCTAAAGGCCGCAGAAATGTTTGTTACGACCGTGAAGGGCAAGAGGAGAGGGAAAAGCGAGGGGTGCATCCAGAAGGTAACGCTATTGATATGGCAGCTGCCATGGGCATTGAGCTTTTAACGGAAGAACAATATCGAGAGTTGCAGAAACTTGGAAATTTCGATACGAAGACGTCGAGCTGGGTTAAAACACCTTCTGATATTAGAAAACTCGGCGGCGCCATCTTTGCTGATCGCCGCTACGGCAATGTCTTCATATATCATAACAGTGCGCCCTCATTCTATGGCGGTAGGGCGTTCCGTGGCGAGCTTCGGGTCTAAATTTTGACTTTGAATTTTAGCATTTCTTTGAGTTTTGGAAGGGCTTCTCTACTTGAATTGGCAAGGTAAGAATCAACATCTTTTGCGCTATTGTCATTTTAGGTCCGAGCGCATCTACATAGAACTCTTTTGCCTTGATCATGTTAGTGCCACATTTATCATTTTGATTTGATGAATAATTTTCATAGCGAAACTTAAACTTCATTTAAAGTTTATAATATATCTAAAAGTTAAAAGTTAGGTGACATTTACTTACAGCTCACGCAATTACTTTTCTCATAAAATCTCTTTGTTGATCTTTTCAGGAAGACTTTTCTAGCACGTTTTTTAATCTTTCAAGATCCTGCCTAACAATTTCCGCATCTTCAGCAAACATCTGGTCTGAAATATCCGGCCGCTGGTACAGCGTGAAAACTAATTCACTGCCATCGTTGTTGGGAACTACACGCATCGGGTTATAGACGTTCTCACCTGATGGCAACATAACATCATGATCCAGAATACCGAACTTATTCTTCTCGATAAATCTGACTTTTACTGTTCCCATCGGAGATTCCGCGATCCAGTCTTCATCGACCTTCCTTATCGAACCGCTGAGTCCTCCTGCCCATTTCGGCAAGTTAACGGGATTTGAGACATACTCGTAGACTTCAGATGAGGTGCGGTTAACGGTTACACCGATGTGTTTAGCTAAGAATGTCAAGATTTCTCCCCAATAATAAAGAATGTGTTCGATGGTATAAGGATTTTTCTCAGTTTCATAGAGTTACCCCAGGAGACCGAGTTCTTTCATGGCTTTCTCCTCATCCTGGTGAGTTATGAACATAATGATTTTTGGTTCGGGGCCGATTTTCTGGATAAAATACGTTACGTCAAATTCGATCAGTTTGTTCCCGGTCTTTTTGAAAGTCACTCCCCAGTGGATTCTGACCATGGAATATTCATTGCTGATTGGGATTTCGTTCATGGAAAGAATTTTTGCAGATGTCTGCCCCATGCTCCTGTAGAACTCCGCTGCCTTGTTCGCCATTTTAGCGAACTCATCTCTGCTCTGCGCTATACTGCCCCTTGGACCCGCTGAAATGAAATGTTCCGCAAAGAGTGGCACCTGCTTTTCGACATCAAGCAAATTGAATGCTTTTTCGTATTCTACAAATAGTTTTTCGATAGAATCTCTCATAAGATTATTTCTCCAAGAGTTTCTTCAAACGTGCGAGCATCATTTTCCAGTTCTTTTCTGAGTGCTTCCGCGCCTGCTCGGTTTCGTTATTATCCTGGGAGAGCGAGACAGTAGTTTCCGCTCCATCACTTACAAGCTCAATTGTAACAGTGTGATAATTTTCTGGCATGTCTGGCTTGCCCGAAAAAGGGCTGAAATGGCTGTATTGAATCAATCGCTCCGTCTCCATCTTGAGAATCACACCCCTGTCCTCATATTTCTTTCCTTGCCATTCTCCCTTCCAGAAAATTAGACTTCCTTCTCTCCAATCCGAAATAACGTTTGTCCCGAACATATACTGCTTGATCACTTCGGGATGGTTAGAGCATCCCAAACTTTGCTAACAGGTGTATTGATGGAAATTGATGCTTTTGCGATAAGTCTTTTATTCATGTTGTTAACTTGACTTTGTTAAATTAATATTTAATCCTTCTGAATTGTCCATTTATCGT
>JAMJFV010000015.1 GCA_023544495.1 ANME-2 cluster archaeon | reverse complement strand
AAACCGGCAATTGTTGTAAGTACTGGCTGAATGCGCAGGTTCAGGTGATACGGTCCAGGACCCTGGAAGAACATATAATTATATGACATATCACCCAGCAGTTGTCTGTACATCCTGATAACGTCCCGTAAAATGATCCCCAGCGACCCTATTACAATTTCAGGACATTCAACAAGGTCTGGTATATGCTCAAAAGGCATGAGCCAGACCTCGAAGGGAAACCTGGAACAAAAAGGCGTGAATGCAACCCAATCCCGGGTCCTGGTTACCAGTCGTGGAGATTCGCATTCAGTCCTGGCAATAGTGCAATATGGGCACTCATCAAGATGTGTTATGATACTCAGTTCCTGTTGAAGTATCGGCGGTTGCACTGGCAGGGCGATCAACTGGGAATGAGCATGTTCAAGGGAGGCACCTGCGCTCTTGCCAGAGTTCTTGAAAAGGGAGACATATGCGATTCCACGTTGTGAACGGTGATATACAACGCGGTCACGGTATGCACGCATGAGAAGTCCTGTCTCATCGTCTGTAAGATCAGGTAATGTCTTTCCATGCCGGGGAGTTTCCACAATGACCTCATGGAACCCGTACCCCTCCCGGACCTGCCATTTCCGTTCCCTGCCCTGCAATCCACCTTCCCTCTTTGTCCCTCCGGCATCAGGGCTCAACGCAGGGTACAAATTCGGGAAGCAGCGTATCTGCCAGTCCTTCACCCGCTCCCCGTCCGTATCCTTTAGCACTTTCCCATCCCGGTAAACTGCAGTTGCAGGTGGTGTCTTATCCTCATTACCACCACAAAACGCACAATCTGTTATACGTGATATTTCAGGTTCTGATATAAAATCCGAAGGCCGCCTGCCTCGTTCTGCTGCTATGATACAGTATTCATCCAGGAAATAATGTTTTCTTAGTTCAGACATGTTATTGCATCTCCATACATGCTCAGGGTCTTTTTTCCAATAATATCCCGCGTAAATCTTTCAATTACCCGTCTGCGACCGTTCTTTCCCCATTGTCTGGCAACATTGAAGTCACGTGATTCCACACCCTCCATCGTTCATTGAACGGATTTTATCCCGGTCAATATTTCATAATAACGTTTGACAGGCATGTTCCAGTTCATTTCCCCGGCCAGTTGAAATGCCTCCTGGCATAACAGATTATATTTCACTTTATCCTGGATATACGTACTCGTGAAATAATCCATTGCAAGAGCATAATCCACTATGGTCTCGTTGGGTGAGAGATCGATATTATCCACTACCACAACACCACCCATACCCTTAACAAGCCTCTTCAGGGTTTTCAGGGCATCACTGAACCCGCATACCCTGCTAACTATGCTCGGGGTAGCCTGTGCTCCGGCTTCCAGTCCTGTCAGCAGGAATGGGTCATACCTTGAAGGGAATATCCCTGCAACACAACCTGACATCAATTCAGCAGTGGTCATGTTCAATCCCCCGTCATTCGGACCTATCCATTGTGGATACAGGCAGGCTGAGACAGACCGTGTATTGCGGGAAAGGTTTTCGCACTGGAGGTTACGCTCCCGTATCATCTGGTTGAGCCTCAGTTCTTCACCATCCAGAATTTCATCAGGCAGAATTATCGGAAAACCTTCCTGAAGACTGGCTCTGTTCTTCGGGCCATGAGCAGTGATAAGTAAACAGACTACCTTTACATCATTGTCCATGATGCCACTGAGAATATGGTTCTTGACCATCCTGTCATGGACCACCAGTGCATCCAGCAGGTCAGGATATCCCTTATTCTCAAGTTCTATCCTCGATATGGTAAATAGTGGAAGTATCTTTTCAGGATCTATCTTTTCGCCATTGAAATGCTTATAGAGATTGTCTGACATGAACTCCTGTATCCTCTTGCGGCACAATTCCTTACTGTCCCAGTCCATATTTCCCTCATTGGTTTCAATGCCATTGCGCACCAGTATTGAATCGATACCATAGAACAGATGTGCTTCCTTTTTCGTAGAATCGCCCACTGCGGTCACGGCATCGGCATATGATGCCATGGATTCCAGTTTTGCAAAGGCTTCATTGACCCCTGGATCGAAACTGCGATCGTTATGTTGTATCTTGGTTATGGAACGGTACCCTGCTGTACGACCCGGTATTGTGGCATGGAAGGTAGCCACGGTCCTGATCGGCAGTCCCATCTTTTCAAGCCTTGCAATACTATAAAATACCCCGAATTCATGGCAGTGGAGGGAAACAGATACATGTGAAGTAAGGGAAAGGGCAAATTCAGATATTGCTTCATCGTCGTATTTTTTGGCATCCTTTTCTTTCAAGGTCAATAAAATAGATATGAATTCAGATATGGCATATGATAGATTCATGTAATGAGTATATTCGATAGCTGATCCCGTCGTCTCGTATCGTAAGGAGTCCAGTTGTATCAGTTCATATGCTTCCCTTTTCACCTTGTTGGAAAGGGTCATCTCATCACCACCATAATATGTTGGAATTGAGTTGAACATACTGGTGTCAAAAAGAATATACATGATCTCTACATTTCCTATCATCCTGGAACCGGTCCTTATGTTAATTCCACATTTTCCCAGTTCCAGCAGGGTGGATTCGAGGTAACTATTCATTTCAACTTCACCATAACCTGACAGGTCTGTTATCCTGTCAAGCCCCGTATTCCAGTCCGCACCGCTGAATCCATAATAAGGGCCCGCCACTACTATCCTGGTATTATTGACCTGCAAGATCTCTTTGGAATCCAGGAGTTTTGCCATTGTGACTGCTTCCGAATCAATGACATTCCAGATACCACCCATTTTATTTGATATAGGCCCTGCCTCTTCTCCTGCAAGAATTATCCAGTTCTGCCCGCCTGTCTTTTGCCCTATACTTTCTTCGAAGACCACTAACCTCACCCACACTTAGATCTAAATTTTACTATGTTAACTGTTGATTATGATTCTTATACAGTTTTAAGGTCAACCAACTATACCGATATAGATACAAATACCGATACAAATTCAATACATATACCGATGTGTAATCCTCAAACCCAAACCCTGTTTAAATCCAAACTAAATATTTGGAACATACGACTATAAAAGTATCTATTATCAATAGATATATCCTCACTAACCTCCTGATTAACTAAAGGTAATCTTCATGAGATCGGTCTGTATATGTTTCCAGGTACATCATCCCTATCATACCAGGTGGTACCAGCCAGGGGAGGGCTATACCCGCGAACTGGAACTGGACCTCTATTTTGATATGCACAAGAATTTCGTATCATTTTCAAACCTGTGCAAAGCATCGTACCATCCCGCTGTCAATGCATTGCTTACAACTATCGGGAAACATGACAGTAAATATGCAGTAAATATGTCCGGGATATTTCTTGAACAATGCCGATGGAACCCTGACATCACTGCCTTGTTCAAAGAACTGGCATCCACCGGCAATGTAGAATTCATCTGCAGCCCGTATTACAATTCCATCAGTTCCCTCTTCAAAAATGTGACTTTTTTTGAAGAACAGGTCATAATGCACAAAAATAAGATGAGGGAACTATTCGAACTCGATACCACTATTTTCATGAACTCGGACCTGCTTTGCACTCCTGCCATCGAATCAATGTGCTGTGCAATGGGATTTTCCGGCATGGTCACTGAAGGGGCAGGCAAACTGCTCAACGGTCGCCAGCCCACCGGAGTGTTTTCCAATAAGGGGCTGTCAGTGCTGACACGACATATAGACTTAAGCGAGGACATTGAAAAGCGGTTTTCCACAAAAACCTGGGTGGGTTATCCCCTTATCCCGGAAAAATTCGCATCCTGGATCAGCAAGATGGACGGAGATGTCACCCTGTTGCACATCGACTGTGCCACCTTCGGAGGACATTATGATGCAGGTACAAAAATCTTTGATTTTTTCGAACAACTGCCTGTGCAATTGGAAAAGAAAAATATTGACCTGATAACACCATCTGAGGCCATTCAACGTTTTGATGCAGTGAAATTGCCGGGTTTGCAGACCGAAACCGTGGTAAAGTACGGTATGTCCAACCTCCTTGGCAATCACATGCAGCACCTGTATTTCCATGAACTGAATGAACTGGGGCGATATGTCGGAGGGGACCGGACATTCCAGGAAATATTTGGTTACCTCCAGCAGGTGGACATACTGTCATCCATGAACTCCCGGAATGCTCCCATGTCCTTTGAGATGGCAGTGAATAATTTCTCAATACTGTCTGATTTTAAACGACGTCTTATCCTGGAGGGGGCATGACCCCGGAAAAATCAGTGTGCATCTATTTCCAGATGCACCAACCCTACCGGCTTCGCTGGTTCTGGCCGGACCGGACGGCAGGATTTGACAGGTATTTTGACGCACAGGCAAATGAACGCATATTTGATAAAGTGGCCCATAAATGCTACCTGCCTGCTAACGAGCTTCTCCTGCGGCTTATAGATGACCATAAAGGAGAGTTCAGGTTCAGTGTATCAGTGACCGGCACCATGCTCAGCCAGTGCGAACGCTGGGAGCCGGATGTGCTGGACGGCCTTCAACAAATGTCAGCATCCGGATGTGTGGAATTCCTGGATGAAACGTATTACCATTCCCTTTCCAGTTTATTCGAGGATAAGACCGAATTCATTGAGCAGGTCCATGAACATAGGAATTCGGTCTATCAACTGCTGGGATGCAAACCGGTTATGTTCCGCAATACTGAACTCCTGTACAACAATTCCATTGCAAACACCATCAAAGCGATGGGATATAAGGGTATCATGACAGAAGGAGTGGACCATGTGCTGGGCTGGAGGTCCCCTAATTTCGTGTACAGGGCAAAGGATAATGACCTGGGGGTACTTATGCGCAACTATAAGCTCAGCGATGATATCGGATACAGGTTCTCTGCAAGGTGGTGGAGCGAATACCCCCTGACCGCTGGCAAATGGGCGTCCTGGGCATCTGATGCAGATGGAGACGTGATCAATATTTTCATGGATTACGAGACATTTGGGGAACATCAATGGGAAGATACCGGGATATTCCAGTTCATGCGGGCGCTGCCAGGTGAGGTGCTTGCCAGGAATCTCAGGTTCGATACACCATCAGAAGTACTGGAGCGCTTCAAACCGGTAGGAGAGATAGATGTGGGTGATTTTTCCACGATCTCGTGGGCAGATCTGGAACGTGACCACAGCGCATGGCTGGGTAACGACATGCAGAGGAGATGTTTCCAGGAACTGATGTTGCTTGAATCCCATGTTAAAAAGACCTGTGATCCTGAAATAATACAGATATGGAAGCATCTGTTGACATCGGACCATTATTATTATATGTGTACCAAATGGTTGGCTGATGGAGATGTACATTCATATTTCAGCATTCATTCGTCCCCGTATGATGCGGCAGTGAATTTCATGGCTATTATCATGGATTTCAAGGCAAAGGTGTTCGAGAGACTGAAACAATCCTCACCACGCCCGGATCGACCCGGCTACCCGGTCTTATAGATCACCTCGATAACCGGCGCAAACCAGCGTATCCTATTCCAGTGCTCAAAGCAGCTGCATGCATCAGGCCGTTTAGAATACAATATTTTAATATACAGTCGGTCCAAATATGTGATGGGAGTAATGATGGTTAAAGATTTATGCTTATTCTGCGGGGAAGGAGAAATACATCTTGCATGGTTCAAAGTTGTCATGAGAAACGCATATGTGCAGTCTGCGATTATAGAATATCTGAAAGGACACGGGGCAGAAATCCGCTTCGGCTATCGCACCGGTATACAACCTGATGTCGAGGTCACATATGAGGTTTTCACCCTGGTGGATGAACATACAAATGTTGATGAACTTGTAGTAGGGCTGGCCGGACTGGATGAGGTCGTTCATGTAGAAGGGGGAATATCCCATAATGTATCACTACAGCCTGTCGAATTCCTGCAAGAACTCCTTGGCGAGCGGGCTATAATCTTACGAGCTACTACGTTCGTGGATATCCTGAAGATATTGAACGAACATATCCCTCAATCAGATACCCTTCTTTTCCTGGCAGGATTACGTGGTGGTTCAAATGCAGCAAAATATTTTACACAATCAGCCCGCCTGGAGCGCAGCAACCTGACCATGATATTGACTGAACTGCTGTCGGTATGTGGGTGGGGCAGGTTACAGATCGAATTTGATTTCCAGTCCCTCAGAGGCAGGATAATAGTCATGGATTCATATATCGCAGATACGTTTAAAAGGACGGAATTACCTGTATGCAGTTATATGAGCGGTTACTTTGCCGGATTTTTCAGTGAGGTGCTGGAAGAAAACATGTATGTTTCCGAAATCGGATGTAAGAGTACCGGCAGCCCCTTCTGTGAACATATTATCTATCAGGCCCCAATCTTCAATATCGAGCACCTGGCAAGAGGGGAGGGGACGTGATAAAACAGCCGAATGTTATTCTGGGAAACTCGAAATTGCTGGTGACAATGGGTCGTAAAGGTGAAATATTCGGATTATTCTACCCGAGGCGGGATACTGCCCAGCATGCCGAAGAATCGATGGGCTGTATATATACGAACGGCACTCTAACCTGGCTCGACAGTATAGAATGGGCATCTAAACAGAATTATATCAGGGACACAAATATGGTCATTACCAGGCTTACCCAGCCGGGGATCAAGGTGGCGATAACGGATTTTGTCCTGCCTGATGTACCGGTGCTGGTCAGGAGGTTCTTATTCAGCACAAAAATGCCGTTCAGAGGAAAGTTCTTCTACTACTCCAAGTTCAATGCAGGTGAGATGCAGCATAAGAATTCTAACCTGTATGACCCTCAACACAACATGCTCATCCAGTACTGGCAGGACCATCACATAGGTATCAAAGGCATACCTTCATTTGACGAGTGGCAGGTAGGGAAGGCCATGGACATCGTCTGGTGGACCAATGCAAAAACAGATATGCTGGATGGTAAACTCCAGAAGAATATGGAAGATATTGGCAACCTGAACATGGCTGCCGGCTGGGAACTTGAACTTGGTGTAGGGAGATCCAGGGAGATAACAGTCTATATCGGTCTAAGTGACAGCCGGGTGTTGATACACAAATTCCTTCACAAAATATCTGAAAAACCGGTCGGTGACCTGTTGAAAAAAACAAAGAATCACTGGCGCGATTGGCTGAACAGTGCCCGTACACCGGAAGGATTATCAGGTCGTGCAGAAGAATTTATCACACCGTATAGAAGGGCACTCCTTACTCTGGACCTTTTGAGCGACAGGGATGAGGGTTCATTTATCGCAGCACCCGAATTCGATCCTGGTTTTGAGAAGTGTGGAGGATACGGGTACTGCTGGAACAGGGACAGTGCCAAGATAGTGCTGTCCTTGACCTTTGCGGGATATCCCGAATATGCAAAACGTTTTTTCAAATGGTGCAAAAAAACGCAGATGCCTGATGGTTCATGGTTCCAGAGGTACTGGCTTAACGGGGATATAGCACCTTCATGGTGCAATTTCAGGTATTCCTCACAAATAGATGAGACCGCAGTCACCATGTATGCTGCAAATGAATACTACAAGACCCTGAACGGCCTCCGCAAAGATCTTTTTCTTAATGAGATATGGCTTTTCATGCTGAAGGGCGCAGAACATCTTATGTCGCGGACCGGTAACGGGCTGCACGATACATGCATGGACCTGTGGGAGACCTATTACGGAATATTTTCCTATACCAACGCTTCCATATATGCCGGTCTGCTGGCTGCATCCCATATCGCTCTCGAGAGACACGAGATGGGATTGAGCAAGCGCTGGCAGGAACGGGCAGAATTCATCAAGCAACAGATGCTTGAAAAATTGTGGCTCGATAAAGGTTATTTCGCCAAGGGTATTATCGATAAATGCGTGGACACCACAGTGGATGCATCCATCCTCGGCTGTATTATTCCATTCAGGCTGCTTGACCCTGAAAATGGGAAGGAACTGGAAATGATACGGTCGGTTATTCGGATAATAGAAGACAGATTATCTGTTGGTGTAAATGAACACAGGGGTATCATGCGTTATGAAAATGATCACTATATAGGGGGAAATCCCTGGCTTGTACTGACGTTATGGCTTTCAAAAACGCTACTGTATCTCGCACCTTACGAAGCTGATGCTAACTGTAATATCAAGCGTGCGCTGGAATACATCCGCTGGTCGCTCAAGGGTACTACAAGTCCCGGACTTTTTCCCGAACAGGTGGATAAACATACGGGCAGGCCTGTATGGGCAATTCCACTGGGATGGAGCAATTCACTGTTCATTGACAATGTCCTGTTGCTTAATGCGCTGGATAAGGATATGCAGGAATGTAAATTACAGGAATATGCAGGATAACATAAGGAAGGATGGTCATTCATGTATCGATTCGGGCCTGATGCCTGTTCTAACTTCAAGGTCGGAACAAGGCGGGAGTGGATAGTCACTAACGGCCTGGGCGGATATGCCTCATCTACTATTATTGGCGCCAACACCAGGACCTATCACGGACTGCTGGTAGCAGCACTGGCACCTCCCGTCAGCCGAATGGTGATACTATCATCCCTTGATGAAGAGATCGAGCTGGGAGATACCACCCATAAACTTGCATCCCATCGCTATCAGGGCGCGGTGTATCCAGAGGGATTTGGGTATATCAGGGAATTCCGTATGCAACCATTTCCCACAACCACTTTTGCTGTTGCAGGACTGTTGATCGCAAAAGAGGTGTTCATGCTTCACGGGCACAATACAACGGTTATCAATTACCGCTTTTCGAATCCCGGTAGATCTACGAACATACGGATATTTCCCCTGGTGAATGCACGTAATATCCATTCTACCACGAAAAGCAGTGATTTCAACTTTACCGGGGATCTCCTTGATCCGGGGGTCGTGGTCAGAGAATCAAGTGCATATCCCGGGACATTGCCGCTATTATATCTTCAATGCTCCACGGGGCGGTTCGTTGAGGATGGCAGGTGGTACTTCAATTTTGAGTACGATATGGAGCGATGCCGGGGGCAGCTTTATGTGGAGGACAATTATAATCCCGGCTTTTTCCTGGTGCCCGTTAGGACGGGAGACAGCTGGTTGAGTATCACAGCATCCACCCGGCTCCAGGATGTATCTGAAATTCAGGATTTGCGCAAAGACCAGATCGAACGGTTGAGGGAAATAAGAGACCGGCCCGGCCTGAAAGACGAATTCGTACAAAAACTGATATGCGCATCTGAGTCGTTCGTGGTACACCGCAGTTCAACTGATGCTTTATCAGTGATCGCAGGCTATCACTGGTTCTCGGATTGGGGCAGGGATGCCCTGATATCGCTACCGGGGTTGACCCTTGTTACACGCCGGTTCGATGAGGCAAGGCAGATACTCATGACCTTTGGGCATCACACCAGAAATGGACTGGTGCCGAACCGGTTCCATGATACAGGTGAAGGGGCCGATTATAATACCGTGGATGCATCCCTGTGGTTCATCAATGCGGTTTACCAGTACCTGACCTATACTGGGGATGGAGAATTCGTAGCCGGACTATGGGGCACGATGTGTGATATTATTGCAAGCTACCGGTCCGGCACCAGTTTCGACATTCATATGGATAATGACGGCCTTATACTTTCACAAGGACAGCTCACCTGGATGGATGCAATGGCAGGGGGCAGGATGTTCACACCAAGGGCCGGGAAAGCCTGTGAAATAAATGCCCTGTGGTATAATGCCCTGAAGATAATGGAGGAACTGGCACCCGGGATTGGGGACGACCCGAGGGAATATTCGAGGATGGCCAGGCGCACAAGGATGAGTTATGCCAAATTCTGGAATGAGACTACCGGTTGTCTGTATGATGTGATCGATGAGGCAGGGAGAGAGGATGCAGCGGTCAGGCCCAACCAGATAATTGCTGTGTCGTTACCATTTTCAGTATTGCCACCCGACCGGGAACTGAAGATAGTTTCGGTAGTGGAGGACGAACTGCTCACTCCTCTGGGATTGCGTACACTTACCGGAAGTGATCCCGCATATAAGGGACACTATATGGGTGATAGGTATTCACGGGACAGTGCATACCACCAGGGTACGGTCTGGCCATGGCTCATGGGACCTTTCGTGACCGCCTATTGTAAAGTGAACGGCCATTCTATCGAAGCCCGGACCCGTGCAAAAGCATTGTTCGAACCTTTTGCTGCCCATTTGCATGATGCCGGTATCGGGACCATCTCCGAGATGTTCGACGGGGACCATCCCCATGAGCCCAGAGGGTGCATATCACAGGCATGGAGCGTGGCAGAACTGCTGCGGTCGTATGTGGAGGATGTACTGGAACAACGCTGATGTGCGTTGATGTGCGTTGATGTGGACATTTCTCCCGGTTTCAACAGTGATTCCTCCTTGAAGAACGTGTACCCCATATACTTAAAAAAGATTATGATGTGTTATACCATACGTAATGGTATGCGAAAGATACTCTCGGTGGCCCGCCTGCTTTCATTGTGACAAAAAGTCTCTTATCCTCATGATTCTTATACCAGAAAGTGACTGATTTACCGTCATATTAGTATAGCCTTGTACTATCAAAATTGCACAACATTATTTGAAAACCCGACAAATAATTAAACATATCAGATAATTAAGTCGCTATGAGTGACACCAAAAGGGAAAAAAAGTCCTCCTGACCTTGTAGGCTTAAAATTAGAACTCGAAGAAATGCTGAAAAGGAAGGTTGATGTCCTTACACTAATTCCCTGAAGAGATACAGAACGTCAAGGGATTCAATGATGGGAAAGGAGATAGAACAATGGAACGGATAAGAAGCCCCAAGTTCAGCAAGCCCGTATATACCTGCGGTGAAGGTCTGCGGTTTGCCACCCCCGAAATAGTTGCAAGCTACCGGGCCGGGAGGCTCAGGTGCGGTGTCCTGGCAGACATCAGCTGTGGTATAGGGGGGCAGACCATTTGCTTTGCAGAGGAATGCGGCAGGGTCTATGGAGTGGACATAGACGGTGAAAGGCTTGAGTGTGCCCGCCGCAATGCCAGAGTATACGGGGTCGATAACATCACCTTTATTGAAGGTGATGCCCTGTCGCCGCAGGTGGTGGAGCAAGTTGTTGATGCCGACATTATTTTCAGCGACCCGGCCCGGCCTGCCACTGAAGATGTACGGCAGACCGATAGCCTGCGGCCGGGGATACCCATGGTTTTGGAGGCATACCGGGATGTCACTGACAGTTTTGCCTTCGAGGCACCTCCGCAGATGCCGCCCGAGCGGATCGATTTTGACTGCGAGCGCGAGTACCTGAGCCTGGACGGGCAGTTGAACCGACTGACGCTGTACTTCGGGCCGCTGAAAAGATGTGAGAGGTCGGCTGTGGTACTGAAAGGGGATATGTATTACCGGTTGAAGTCGGGTGAAGCAGCACCGGCCGGAATACCTGAGGCTGACGAACCTCTTCCCTATGCTTTTGAGCCTGACCCTGCTGTGATGAAGGCGGAGCTGCTGGGTGAGCTTGCAGCCGGATTGAACATACCTATGGGCCTTGTGAAGATCGATGCCAGGCGGAACCTGTTAACCTCGGAATCGAACAGCGATTCACCACTTTTTAAGAATAGGTATCGTCTGCTTGACAGGGTCAATATTGACTGTAAATTAATAAACCGTTCTCTCAAGAAGAATGGTGTGGGTAAGGCAGTGATACGTTTTCATGTGGACCCGGAAAGATATTGGGATGTAAGGAACCGGATCGAGGAAGGTCTGACAGGGAATTTGACTGCGCATCTATTTGAAATTTCAGGTAACATTTATTTGTTCGAACGATATTAAATTCTTTTTTACCCATGAGTACTTTTTTACGGAGATCATATACTTTCTTTGTATAAATATAATATCTTCAGTGCAACATCATACTCTCAAAATCAGAACAGGTCTTTTTGCATTTCTTACCACATTCTCGGCAGTGCTTCCCAGCCGAATCTCTTCTATCAGTCCCTTTCCTCGCGTGCCTATCGCAATCAGAGAGACATCCTCCTCCTCAGCCACCCTATTTATCTCATAGGAAGGATTACCTATATGGATATGATGCTCGACACTAAAACCGGCTCCTATCAAACGCTCCTGTATATCCTTTAGTTTTTCTCCTGCTTCCTTAACGAATGTATCCAGTTCTTCTATGGTCTCACCTTTGTCAATTGCATGCACAAGGATTATCTTGCCTGCATTCGGTATCTGCCATAGTAGGGAAAGTATTTGTTCAGGACTTTTTGAAAAATCGGTGGGGTAAAGCACTTTCGAGAATATCCGATCGCAGTACTTTTCAAAAACAGCTCCCTTGCATTCCCTGGATATCAAATCGACCGGAGGTGTCCCCGGATACATACATTCATACTTTTCAAAAGCTTCTCTTTCCAGCTTCCCGGCAACTTTGTGGCGCATTATTAATAGATTTGTTTTACCGTAGCGCAGGACATCCGAGGAAACGCTGCCGAGCAGAATATCTTTTATCAGGCTCATTCCCCGTGCACCCATTACAACAAGAGAAGGAATTTCTTCATCAGCCGCATGGAGTATTTCTCTTGAGGGGATCCCTACTTTTATTTTTGTTTCTACTGTCTTTTCAGTTGATTCGAGACGCTTTTTTTGCTCCTGAAGAGCTAGTTCTGCTTTTTTTATAAGTGCACTTTCACTCTCTTCCCCGTAGGCAATTCTCTTCGTATCGATTACATGCAGGACAATTATCTCTTTTATTCCCGGAATCTCACCCAGACACTCCATTATTTTCTGCGCGTATTCAGAGAAATCAGTTGCATATAAAACTCTTTCAAACATATGCTATTCCTCCTTATTGCCAGTCTTCCTGATTGCAGCGGCGGTAATTTTTCTGTTTATCGGAAGACCGCTTTGATCAAACCACATGACGCTTGCTCTTCGTGCAATGTGCACAAGTCCAAGCATAACAGGTACTTCTATAAGAGGTCCTACGACAGATGCAAAGGCCACCCTCGAGCCAATCCCAAACACTGCAACAGCCACTGCAATTGCAAGTTCAAAATTGTTGCTTGCTGCTGTGAAGGCAAGGGTTGTGGCATCGTCATACGAAAAACCAAGCCTGTGGGACATGAAAAATGAAATGCCGAACATTATAATAAAATACGCCAGCAGTGGGACTGCGATCCTGAACACGTCCAGAGGTAATTTTACTATGTACTCTCCCTTTAACGAGAACATAATAACAATGGTAAAGAGCAGTCCGATCAGAGCAGTGGGACCGAGTTTTCGCATAAACACATTGTCATACCAGTCCTTTCCTCTTTGTTTCACAAGAACAGATCGTGTTATTATGCCTGCGACAAAGGGGATTCCCAGATAAATGAACACTGCTTTGGCGACCTGCCAGATGGATATGTCCACAACAGCGCCTGCTTCTGCACCGCCTATCCATGCTGATAATACTGTTATGAATACATAAGCGAGAACCGAATACAGCGCTACCTGAAAGATAGAGTTCACGGCGACAAGGACCGCGCACAGTTCATTATCTCCCCCCGCAAGCTGGTTCCAGACAAGAACCATGGCGATGCATCGTGCAAGACCGATTATGATCAAACCTATCCTGTACTCGGGGAGGTCGGGAAGAAATACCCATGCGAGAGCGAACATGAGCACGGGACCTACTATCCAGTTCTGGACAATGGATACGCTAAGGGCTTTTCCCTGCTGTTTCATTTTGGAGAGTTCTTCGTATTTCACTCCTGCAAGGGGCGGATACATCATCCATATCAGACCTATTGCAATTGGCAGCGAGACCTGTTCAATGCGAACGGCATCAAGTATTGTGGCTACCTGTGGATAAACAGCTCCAAGGATTATCCCACCCACCATGGCAAGAAAGATCCAGAGGGTCAGGTATTTGCTTATTATACCAAGACTGCTTTTATTTGTTCCTCCAGCGAAATTTGTTGAATTCAAGTAATCACCTTTCGTTTATTCGCATTCCTCATTCGAATGCCATTTATCACTCTTACATGTCATATGTGAATTCAATTAATAAAACCCTATAAGGAATTTCAAAAAAAATTGAACTATAGTTCTCGAAACATCGAAATCGTCCTTTTCCCTTCTTTGGATATTGAATAAAATGCAAAACGGGACCTTTTTACTTTGCAGATTATGTCGTGTTTCTGTAATAGCCCCAGGTGATAGGAAACAGCAGACTTTTTAGCCTTAAGTTTTTTTGCTATCTCATCCATACAGTGTTCTCGCTGTTCAAGCATCAAAAGTATCTCGATCCGGTGGGAATTTGAGAACAACTTTAATTTCCTGGTAATTTCCTTTGAAACATGCTTTACAGGTATATGATCTTTTTCAAGATTCAAAAGCCATTCTTTGCGAAGTTTTTCATCAACCGGACAGCATATATCTGCAGTTCTGGATTCACACTGACATTGTTCATTCATAATTCATGCATTTTGGGTCAATTCATTTAAAGACAATTATTTGAACAATTATAGTATTTCATATTATATGCTTATTGGCCTGATCTCTGATGTCCATTCCAATACAGTTGCTCTGAAACCTGTGCTTGAGGAACTGGATGACCTGGGTGTAAATAAAATACTGCATGCGGGGGACATTGTTGGATATAATCCTTATCCAGATAAAACGATTGATCTATTCAAAAAGAAAAAAATCATATCAATTCTGGGGAATCACGACAGGGCATTCATGACGGGGGATACCTCTGATTTTAATCCGTATGCTGCGGCTGCGATTGAATGGACAAGAAATGCCGCGTCCCGGGATAGTTTGAATTATATTTCAGAACTTAAGGATACGGTGACCATTGTCGCACATGGTCTAAGGGTGGTCCTTTTCCACGAAAGCCCTGATAATTTTCAGGAATATATTTTTCCAGAATATGTAACGCCAGACCTTTTATCCACTATCAATGGCGATGTCCTTGTCCTGGGCCATACCCATGTACCATTCATAAGGGATTACGGAACGCGCGGTCTGGTCGTGAATCCAGGCTCGGTCGGGCAGCCAAGGGATGGAAATCCTGATGCTTCATTCGCTGTTCTTGACACAGTCACACGGAAGATCGAACATAAAAGGACAAAATATGATATTGAAAAAGTGATCAGGGACGTGCTTGCAGCACATCTTCCAGAGATACTGGCTTACAGGTTGAGAGTCGGACGTTAATAAGCAGGACCATTTAATTCTTGATAACTATGAGATATCAAAACCAGGAATCACTTTTCATAAGGGGATTGTCAATCCTTTCTGGGACAGTACAATCAACACTACGAGCAACATCAACAGAAAAGTCCAGAGAATAAGAGCAATCGTTGTCGCCTTCTTAGCCCTGTCTGCATCTGCATACTTACGAGGACGTATTCCCTGTACCAGGAAGGTCACAACACCTGAAAAATTTATGCATATCGCGTTCGTGAGCACCAGAAGCAGCGCCCCCGTTGACAATATCCATTCCCCCTGCCCCAGTAACAACCCAAAGGCAACAAGTGGCGGGAGCAGGGCCACAGCAACCATGACACCGATAAGAGCACTTTGAACTCCCGTGGTTAATGATAATGCAGCTGCACTACCTGCAGCCAGAGCGAGAATAATGTCACCAAGAGTGACTTTTGTCCTGGCCATAAGTTCAGGAATAGTGGGATCAATTTTAAACATAAATCCTATCATAGCAGTAAATGAGAGAACAGTGAGTATACCCTTAATGTTGGCTTTCAGGGCCCGTTTGGCCAGGTCTATATCACCCAGGGTGGTTGCAAGGGAGAGTGCAACGTTCGGGCCCAGTAAGGGAGCTATAACCATGGCGCCTATGATAACGGCAACATTGTTTTGAAGAATACCAATGGCAGCAACCACAGCAGATAATAAGGCCAGAACAATGAATAATCTGGTCTGATTGATGGTCTCCTCAACATCGGAATAGAGTTCTTCACGACTTATCCTGACTGTCTTGTTATTTGATTTCTCTTCAGGGACCGGTTCTTTTTCCTCGGGTGCTTCTTCTTTTGGCGGTTCAGGTTTTGGAAGAGTGGCTTCAACAGGAAGAAGAATGATCCTGTACCCTTCCACCAGGGATATTTTTTGTTCCAATCTGTCAAGAACAAATTCACTGTTTTCTGCTTCAAGAAGTATTTTTATCTGGATGAAATCCTTTGAGTACCTTTCCTGCCATAATCCCAGGAGCGGTAAATCCTTTAATGCATCCTGGACCCGAAATTCTCCCTTTGAGGGAATAAAAATCTCAATCTGACGGAGAGCCATTATCGATTCCTATCCATTATCAGATGGTATTTGTTTTATTTCATCCTTCTGCATGCTTTGCAGTTCACTGGCGAACCATAACGTACGCTGCGGGAAGGGTATCTCTATATCGTTCTCTTCAAGGTTTTTTTTCATGGTCCAGAGAAGTTCGGTCTTTACATTATACCAATCGGTACTCGGAGCCCAGATCCTTACGATAATATTGACCGCATTATCCCCCAGATTATCTACGAATACTCCTGGTGATGGGTTCTTAAGGGTAAAAGGATGCTGTTCGATGATATTCTTGATTATCTCAATAGCCCTGTCAGCATCATCGCTATAGCGTATCCCCACCACATACTCGAACCTTCTGGCCACATTGGCCACATAATTGGTTATGGTAGTTGTGAACACTGTCTGGTTTGGTATTCTCACGTATAAACCATCATATGTCATGATGATGGTGGAGATCAGGGTAATGTCCTCTACTGTCCCTGAATTTCCATCGATGTTCACGATATTGCCTACCTTTATGGGTCTCTCGGTCATCAGGAACAAACCTGAAACCATGTTGCCTACGATATTCTGACTTGCAAAACCTACTATGAAACCGACAACACTGCCAGCCACCAGGATGCTTGACGGTTCTACATTAAGGGCTGGAAGCACAAAAAATACAATTGCGACAATAATAATCGAGTAAGAGGTTAATTTGAGAATGATCTCCAGGTGGTCCTTGTTCATCTTCTCCTTAAATGTTCTTCTGAGATAGATCGTGACTATTTTACTGACAAAGACCGCTCCCATAATGGTCAGGACAACTATAAAGAATTTCAATACCGGGCCATCCTCACCGGGTAGTGAACTGTAGATCTCAGTTACGTTCATAGACCTCCCTCCATCACGAATTTTGGACCCATTACTGAGACTTTTCCCGCAATATAGCGCTCGATAGATTTTTTCATATTATTTCTAAGCGGTGACTTGTAAAAAATCGTTTCTGCGGTCTGCTCGCCAATGATCTTCATTCTGGATCTCATGGAAACCATGTCCTGATTGTAATAAATCCTCATATCATACGCATTGAACACTGCTTTGGTTAGCTCGATCCAGCGGGATGTCATATTCTCTATCTTGATCTCCATGATTCCTTCCATCATCGGATCTGCTTCCGGAATGTCCGGATAGACCTCACTCTCCCAGTATTTGCATATCATACCTCTGGCCGGGTCACCGTATAGAGTGAACTTTTGTTTGACCAGCGTCAGAACGTCTAGAATTTCAAATTTTTTGTAATTAGATATAAAAACACCTATTTCAATAGGGAATTTGACATAGACCGGTTTGGATGTCCCAGGTCCAACAACAAAGGGATGTTCAAATTCTATAAGCAAATACGAGGTTATATCCTTGGGTTTATTCACCGGCTCGATGGGATTCAATGTGATCTTTGCGTTATCGAACAATAGGACCTTCTCTTCTGTTCCATAAAAGGCTTCTCGTTTATATCTATACAATTTTCCTGCCTTTTCAATTGAAATTGAGAACCTGCCGTTTTCGATATTTAGCGGAATATCATAAGACCCGAACATTATATTCATTAACGTAAGTACCTGATATAATAATTATTGTTCTGCAGAATGGAGTGCAACGGTGTATTCCCGAAATTATTACATCGGAACTCTATTCGGTAGTATAGGATTTACAGCCACCGTTTTCGTTTGAAAAACATTGACATCGAGACACCTATACCAATGAATACCACCCAGAGCAAAGGATAGCTCCATTGCCACCCCAGTTCAGGCATGTATTCAAAGTTCATCCCATATACACCTGCGATAAAGGTAAGGGGGATGAATATGGTGGCAATGATGGTCAGCACCTTCATGACCTCGTTCATCCTGTTGCTCACACTTGAGAGGTAGATATCCAGCATGCCTGAGAGCATGTCCCTGAAGGTCTCAATAGTGTCTATGATCTGGATGGTATGGTCATAGACATCCTTCAAATAAATGGCTGTGGAATCCTGGATCAGTGTGGATCCACTTCTTTCCAGTCCGCTGATCAATTCCCGCAATGGCCAGACCGATTTACGCAGAAATATCATCTCCCGTTTCATTTCGTGAATGGTCTGCAATGTCTCAGGTATGGGATCTGTGACCAGTTCTTCTTCTATGTCCTCAATTCTTTCACCCAGCTTCTCAAGTATCAGGAAATAATTGTCAACAACGGAATCCACCAGGGTATAGGCCAGATAATCAGGACCCATTTTCCTGATCCGACCCTTGGAATTCCTGATCCTCTCACGTACAGGATCAAAAGTATCTCCTTCCGTTTCCTGAAAGGAAATCACAACATCGTTACCGAGGATAAGACTGATCTGTTCCCCCATAATCTCATAGTTCGATTCGTTGAACCTGAGCATTTTCAGTACAATGAAGATGTAATGTCCGAAGTCCTCCATTTTTGGACGCTGGTCAGTATGGACGATATCCTCCATGATCAGGGGGTGGACGTCAAAATGGTTCCCTAAGGTTTCAATGATATCAACCTGATGGAGCCCATCCACATTTATCCACGTTACCGTTTTTGTCTCCTTAAAAGGAAAACATTCTTCAACAGACTGTACTTCTTTCTCATCAAGGTGTGTCTCATCGTAATCTATGATGGTAATCTTTACTGTTTCTCTTTTTTTTTCCCCGATATGTTGAAGAGTACCGGGGGGAAGACCAACTTTCTTTGATTTTTTAAAAAACCTTGACAGGATTCATCATCCCCGTAAATGATATGAGTATTAGCTACACCTTATAACTATTTTATCATATGGTTTAGGAATAATTATCGGATCTATAGTGAAGCAGATAATGACATACGTATACATTATTAAAAGAAAATACGTAAAACATAATCTTCTTATGAGAACATGTTAATTATACCTATTGATGAGTTCGAATCGGGAGTTATATATAATTTTTTTAAGTATAATGGCGATAATTACTATTTATATTCATTATTTTTCTGATTATTTCAGCGCATACAGCCAGGAATTGAACAAGTTACTGCTGTCTATAATCATAATACTTGGCGGTTATTTGGCAAACTATTTCACTGGCATCATTATAAAAAGACAGATACAGGAGGTTAAAGAACGATATGCATTTAAAAAGGCCGTTTCAACCCTCATCGCGATCATCGTAATGGGAGTCCTGATAGCCGTATGGTTCAAGGAAACAACCTCATTGATAGTGGCATATGGGATAATCAGTGCAGGTATTGCGATTGCACTTCAGGATGTACTCAAAAACGTAGCCGGTGGGCTTATTATTTTTATTTCCAGACCATTCAGGGCAGGAGACCGGATACAGGTAGAAACTGAAATGGGAGATGTGTTGGATATCAATGTCTTTAACACTACATTAATGGAGATGAGGCAATGGGTTGACGGGGATCAGTATTCAGGAAGGATCATCCATTTGCCTAACGGTTTCATACTCAACAAGACGATGAAGAATTATACCAGGGATTTTTCATTTATCTGGGATGAGATACATCTTATGCTTACATATGATAGTGACTGGAGAAAAGCCCAGAAGATTGTAATTGATATCGCCAAAGATGTCACTAAGGAGACTGAGATGTCAGCAAAACAGGAACTTCACGATATGGCATACAAATACCTGATAACTCCTGTTGATGTTGAAAGCAAGATATATACCCAGATCACTGATAACTGGATCGATATGCGGCTCAGGTATGTGGTAAATCCGCACCAGCGCAGGATCAATAAACATCTAATGAACGAAAAGATCCTTGATTCCTTCCTCAAGGAAAAAGATATCAAGATCGCATCAGCAACATATGAGATCGTGGGATTCCCGGCTGTAAAGATTGATACGTAATATGACGATCGTGAATGGACGTATATTTACGTTCTTGTGTAAGAAGTGTAGGCAGGCATTTAGTGCGGGAGGGGGTACCTGAAAATTGGCAACGAACTCGTGCGAACTGGTAAGAACTTGTTGCCGTCTGCATCGCCATGTGGGAATGTAAACGCATCCGCGATAACATACTTTTGAGGCAAAGGCCGGTGAACCATTCACGACCTGCTGAAAGCAGAACGACCTGAACATCGTCAAGGCAGAACGGGATTTCCAGGATAATAATCAGAATGTGTTCCCGGTCATACCTGCTGCCGATACCAACATGGCCGAACTGTGCGTTAGTTAGAAAAGGATCCTCATTCTTGTTCTTTATGTGCCGGCATTAAGAGACCTGTTCCATTTTTCAGTGTTGCATCTAGATGACCTGCTTATTGTGTTCATTGCGGGAATTTTAAGTGTGGTGTGGTTCAAGCTGCTCAATGTCCAGCTTGAAAAATAGTTCCAGGATAATATTCAGAACATTGGGACCCTTCTGATAGGCCCTAAGTTCTTTTCCAGGGAAGGCACTACATTAAACTTGTCTTGGTTTTTGAACATTGCCATCTTCTCAAAAAAACGATCCATTGAAACGATATGCGGAACATGACCTGCAGGCATCTCTTCGACCTGCGAGGAAATCTATACTGGATTATTACCCCCCTCCTTACGGTCACATCTCTGCAAGCTCTCTGACACCTATATTATAGCGTTTGGACAATTTACATTTGCGTCAAATGGCCACCCATTTAAGCATAGAAATAGAAATCAGTATTTGGGAAATAGCCATGACAATAAGCCCAGAACGAAAAACAGAATTCAGAAGTGTCTGGATAAAGACAGC
>JAMJFV010000159.1:1411-4592 GCA_023544495.1 ANME-2 cluster archaeon | reverse complement strand
GCAGAATACTGTATATCATGCGGAGTCAAGCTCATAGAGAAAGGATATGTGAGGTTCCCCTGCCCCTCATGCGGAAGAGAAATCGGAAGGTGCGTAATGTGCCGGCACCAGACCAACCCCTATACCTGTCCCAAATGCGAGTTCCAGGGACCCTGAGGTGAATATATGGGTGATGTAGCAGCCAAGATAAAGGTCATGCCTGCGGGCGTGGATACCGACCTGGAAGCATTGAAGACGAGGCTCGAAGCGGCCGTACCTGAAGGAGCCAGGCTCCGTACATTTTCGGAAGAGCCCATAGCGTTCGGTCTAAAAGCCATTATCGCCCTGGTTCTTGTGGGAGATATAGAAGGTGGCACCGAGCAGGTGGAAGAGGCTTTCGCGGCAGTGGATGAAGTAGAGAGTGTTTCAGTTATGGAACTGGGACGTCTTTAAGCTCGTTGAGCGGTAAAAAATATTTACTATCTCATCGGGGCCCATATGCCCCACAGTTCTTTTTGGGCTCGTAGATCAGGGGTAGATCGTCACGTTCGCAACGTGAAGGCCGCGGGTTCGAATCCCGCCGGGTCCATTATCATTCTCGTAAGAGTCCTATTCTCTTAATAGTAGGGTGATGATGGCATGGTAATCGACTTGCGAGCAGTCACTTCTTACCATCATGTACCAAAGTATTTATCAGGTTCATTACCAATAGGAAATTGTTCTGTTATGTCAGAGAAATTCTTTACCACAGTACTTCACATGCTCAGGGACCGCCAATTATCCATCAGTGGTGTTTCACGTGAACTCAAGACCAGCGGGTATGATCAGCACAGGCTCATCATCACAGGATATCTGAGGGCACTGTACGACGCAGGTTATCTTGATGAACTGGATATTCCGCCATCAAAGGTGTATACCTACAATCACAGGAGGCAGGAGAAAGACATATACCTGATGCTGGCGGACCGACTGAAGGATGTGGATTCTGATCTCAGGTTCCCGGTGGCTGTGCATATATTGACCACACTGTTCAACCGCCCATGTTTCAGGTATGAATTGAACCTGCTTGAGATCACTCCAAAAGACAGTCCTTATGTGAGGGAATCCAATGACGGACGGCTCAGGGAATACAGGGAGGATATTACCAGGTTCGATATACCTCCCAGCGATAAGGCCTATGAGATGAAAGGCGCTGGCGTAAATATCATTGCACAGAGCGGTGAGATCATTTTTGGGATTTTGAAGGATAAGGTGAACCTGAGCGGATTGAGGTCACGGTACCATGACACACGGATTTCCGATTATTGAATGGAGCAATGCCGGAGTGATTTCACATGGCAGTAATATCAATGCTCTCTGATTTCGGACACCTATACCCGGCCCAGATGAAAGCCGTCATTTTACGTATTAATCCGGCAGCTGTGCTTGTGGATATCTCACACCAGATACCTGCCCAGGACATCAGGGCGGGAGCCTTTGCCCTGATGATATCGGCACCGCATTTCCCTGAAGGTACCGTGCACCTTGCTGTGGTTGATCCCGGTGTAGGCACATCCAGGCGCGCTTTAGTAGTGCAGGCAGGTGCACATTTTTTCGTAGGGCCTGATAATGGTTTGCTGATACCGGCAGCATGCAGGGCGGGACAGTATTTTACCGTGCGTGAGATCACTAACCCGGACCTTACACTTGAACCTTCATCCACGTTCCATGGACGGGATATATTTGCCCCTGTTGCGGCTCATTTGTCCCTGGAAATGGATGTAAAAGAGGTGGGTGATGAGATCAAGGATTTTGTGGAAATGGATTTTGGTGCCCCTGAGGTAATTGACGGGAACGTGCGGGGGCAGGTAGTGTATGTGGATAGTTTTGGCAATGCCATTACAAATATCCCGGCCACGATTATGTTCGAGTGGTTTGAATACGGTGATGTGCTGGAATTGTGTGGTGTGAACATGCCGTTTGTAAAAACATACGGTAGTGTGCAAAAAAGTATGCCTCTTCTTGTAGTTGGCAGTCATGGTTTCCTGGAGATATCGGTTCATTCAGGAAGTGCTGCCAAATTGCTTGGTCTGGTTGTGGGAAGTCGTGTGGATATTGTCTCTTTACAATCATTACATTTGTGAAGTAAATGTGAAAATATAAACTACTGAATCAGGTATATTTACGTATAAGTAGTTCATATTGAGATTATATATACAATAAACTACAAAATTATGGACATTATTCTATAATCGATATATTTCATGCAATTATTTGTAAAATAAGCTTACATATAGGTTAGATAAGGTAAAATCAAAATGTTAACATTTATGGTGGTTAAATGAATACCATAATATAGAAGATTATATAGTTGTGGGATGATTCAGGCAATGCTTCGAAAAAATGTATCAATCAGTAATAACCATTTAAAAATAATAGATCCTATTTTAAAAAAAAATAATGGTAATCTTTCAGCGACAATACGTGATATTATAGACTTTACTGGTTTCATCGTTAAAAAATTTGGAAGTATAGAGACTGCCAGAGAGGAGCTATCAAAAGAAAATCATTCGCACGATTACTATGTTGACAGTATCTATGGCATTACTATGCCACTTTCTATGTTCAGGTGGCTTCTTGAATCCAGGGATAAATCAAACCTTCCGATAATAGAGGAAGTTACGCAGCTCTTTATGCCGGAATCAGGTGGTGCTACAGATCTAAATAGTGTGATCAAAGATATCAATGAAAAAAATTCGCTCCTGAAATGGCCTTTGTATATAAAGACCCATATTGAAGGTGAGAAATATATTATTCTGATAAGTGGTTCTGACACCCTGATAAATAAGTTCGGAGCCATGTTATTATCCATGTATCTTGCTAATCTGGATGAACCATTGAAGTTAACCAATGTACTCAAATTACCATCTTCCATTCAGCTGCAGTTTGTTGGCAGTAAGAAAAACGAAGCTAAGGAAGCCTTTGAACATTTTTATGGGAAAATGGGTGAACTGCCTGTGAAAAGCTGATCAAATTCGGGATGGTAACTACCAACAAATATATAATGGTTAAACAATAAGAAATTCCCTTGCTATATTATTTCCTGTAAATACGAAGGTCTAACAATGAATGTGATGATTTCCAGCTTATTTATATCTTTCAGCAGGTACAAGCGTTTGATCCTCACGTTATTTTTCCTCCTTGTAATAGTTCCGGTTTTCAG
>JAMJFV010000159.1:0-1401 GCA_023544495.1 ANME-2 cluster archaeon | reverse complement strand
ACAAGCGTTTGATCCTCACGTTATTTTTCCTCCTTGTAATAGTTCCGGTTTTCAGTTTGAACTATAAGGATATCCGTTTCAGGGATGACAACCTTGTCATCATTAACCAGCTGGAAGGGCACCACGGTCTGATGGAAATGTATGTCCATATCTATAGTAGTGTATTCCTTTTTATTGCCTGTATTATTTCGGTCTTGATCCTGTACGAACAATTTAAGGATTCTTCTTTTACCTGGAGGCCTATAATGGCCGGGATATTTGTGACAGGGATGATAGGTTTTGGTGATGGGATTGACCATTTGTTCGCAGTATATGTCTCAAGTGGATTTATTGCTCTGGCCGGGCACAATTTTTTTCATTTCATACATGAATTTGGAGGTCCTATTGCAATCTTCTTTTTTTATCGGGGGACGAAAGAATATTCGATGCAATTCAAGGAAGGTGGCTCGCCCATGTCAAAAACCGTGATAATCGCATTGTTATCGGTCCTTCCTTTAATGGCTTTACTGGCAACCGTATCATCAATCAACATACTTGAAGTAAACATCGCCAGTACTACCGGTTTTATAGTCACTGTAGCAACTTTGGTACTTGCCGTCTTTACTATAAGGGAATCTTTACGGCAGTGGAAAGTACAAAGTTTTTTGATGGGCTATATTTCTCTGCTGGCGGTTTTTGTGTCATTGCTCTTTGTTACGATACTTGTAAGCATGAATTCTTATGTAATGGGAAATGCTTATTTGTATGCTTTATCGTATTCATTAAAAGACATTTTTCATGTCGTGACAGCTGCTTTGATAATCATGTTCACCATATCAATGCATATCATGTTGAGTAACAATTGAACATGGTCAGCAAGTACGCTTGTTCCTGCCTATTGGTTATAGAATTCATCCTGTTGATTTCCAGATTTCAGTCGAATTATAGATTTTATTTACGCATACATTGTGAACATCGTGTGTAATTTATTAAGCTTAATTAAAGATTAAAAACATGATTGGTGTTTAATTATCAATCAAAAACAGTAAAATAATCAATTATTTTAATAATTAAATTTTTAAACATCAATTTATGCCGTTAATCCTATTTAAGTCTAAAATATTGAATATATAATTTTTGGCAGGTGTGAACTTTACCGAAAGATATATAATGGTTTAGCATGATGTATTATTTACTAACAAATTAAGACTAATAAATTATATTAAATGATTAAGGTGAAGACCATGAATGAAATAAGTACCTACGATGGAATGCACGTACGAAATCCCGGGAATATTGCCGTAGAGTACAATGTTCCTGAAGGATTTATGAGAATATTGGTATATCTCCTGTCGTTAGTTCTTCCTTTTGGAATGGTGACAGGTATTTACTATTCGATCAGGCCGGATCATCAGAGTAAAG
>JAMJFV010000158.1 GCA_023544495.1 ANME-2 cluster archaeon | reverse complement strand
CAGGTAATGCCTGAAAGGATATACCAGCAGCACCATGCCCACGCCGGTCAGGGCAGGGACCAGCCTTGCTGCGAATTCAGTATCACCCATGATGGTGAACACAACTACGGTAAGGTAATAAAGAAAAGGTCCATGAAATACTGGATTATAGGTATAATTACCTCCGGTGAATAATTTGTACGCAAAAGAGCCAACAGCGGCCTCATCATGGTGGAAAGGGCGAACATCGAGCTGGTACAGGCGGAGGATGGTGGCTGTTATTACTATTGCACAGAAGATGAGGAGGTCAGGTTTTATAAAAAATGGTCTTTTGTTTGTTGTTTCTACCTCTATCATATGGTCCATGATTTTGCTGAATGGTATTTAAGCATATTCAAACATACCTATATTTTTACCTTTAATACGAAATGTAGATTAACAATAGGTAATTACAAACGATTACATAAATTATAAATAGATATATGATGTGGTTACATTCTGTTTGGAGGTATGATCCATGAATAAAATACTGCTGAAAATTCTCCTGTTAATGCTCATTGCTTCACTTTTTTCCGGCTGTATCCAGCCCGATGCAAAAGACACGCCTGCAGGAACCCTGAGTCTTTCCACTACAACCTCAACCTGTGATACTGATTTGCTGGATGTACTGAATGCACGATTTGAAGAGGAAAATAATGTCAAAGTGCTTACCTTGTGCCAGGGCACGGGCAAGGCCATTGCCACAGGCGAGATGGGAGCAGCCGATGTAGTGCTGGTACATGCGCCGTCATCTGAACTGGAGGCGGTGGAGCGGGGAAGTTTCATAGACCGCCAGTTTGTTATGTACAACTATTTTGTTATCATCGGCCCGGTCTCTGATCCGGCTAATGTGACGCACGCCGCATCTGCCACTGATGCTTTTACCAGGATTGCTGATGCACAGGTTCCATTCATTTCCCGTGGTGACAATTCAGGCACTCACACAAAAGAACTGGGACTGTGGAACGAAACAAACATCACACCGCAGGGTGCCTGGTACCAGTCAGTGGGTAAGGGCATGGGCGACACCATTATTACCGCTGATATCAAACAGGGATATACACTGTCTGACAGGGGAACATATCTGGCCATGAAGGATAAAATTGAACTTGAGGTACTCTTTGAGAAGGATAAGGAGTTCCTTTACAATCCTTACCATGTCATGGCAGTGAATCCTGAAAAGTTCCCTGATGTGAACTATGAAATGACACTAAAATATATTGAATATCTTACATCAAGCGAAGGACAGGATTTGATTCAGGACTACGGAATGGAAGAATACGGTCAGGCGCTCTTCATACCTGCAAACAATACGGATGAAGCTGTTTGATACATGAGCAGTGCCGAATTTATTATCCAGGGGATCATTACTGCGATCGAACTGATTGCAGGAATGGACCCCTATATCCTGAGCATAGCCGGAGTATCATTAAAGGTATCAGGTACTGCCACCTTCATAGCCTCACTAACTGCCATCCCCCTGTCATTTATTATTTCCCACAGGGAGTTTTGGGGTAAACAGAAACTGCTCACACTCATAAATACTGGCATGGGATTGCCGTCGGTGTTCGTGGGACTATTTGTATTCATCATGCTGGTACCTGCCGGCCCACTGGGATTCCTGAAACTCATATTCACCCCAAAGGCCATGATCATTGCCCAGTACATCCTGGTCACGCCCATCATCACCAGTATCTCTCTGGCTGCGATAAACGCTGTGCCTATCGCCATCCGTGAGAATGCGTATTCCCTGGGAGGCAGTCACCGGGACGTTGCAGTAGTAGTGCTTAAGGAAGCAAAGTTTGGTATCGTAACATCTGTGCTTGCAGGTTTTGGGAGAGCTATTGCAGAGGTGGGTGCTATTCTCATCGTGGGCGGTAATATCGCATATACGGGCAGTGTGGGGGGGATTGGTGAAGGACTGTCCTATACCAGGACGCTGACCACTGCCATCACGTCTGAGACCAGCAGTGGCGATATATCAGTTGCTATCGCACTGGGATTAATATTAATAACTATTAACCTGTCTGTCAATGCTGCAGTCAGCATGCTGCAGGGAAGGGGGGAAGAACGTGGTACTGCTTGAGATAACCGGATTGGGTAAGACCTTTGGTGGGAAACAGGTGCTGAGGGACATAAGCCTGGACGTGGAAAAGGGTGAGATATTTGCCATGATGGGTCCAAGCGGGACAGGGAAGACCACGCTGCTGAGGATACTGAACCTGCTTGAAAGGGCGGATGCGGGCCATATCAAACTGGACGGGATGGTCATTAACGGAGGACAGAATAACAACCGTATTGCTGCAAGGCAGCGGATATCTATGGTGTTCCAGTCGTCTGCCCTGTTCAATGATACCGTATATAATAATGTGGCATACGGTCTGAAGGTACGCGGGATGGATAAACATACCATTAAGTCTAAGGTCGACCAGTGCCTCGCACTGGTGGGCCTTATAGGTTACGAAAACCGGAAGGCTAAGACCCTCTCTGGTGGCGAGGAACAGCGCATAGCCTTTGCGCGGGCCGTAGTGTTCGAACCAGATTTGCTGCTGCTGGATGAACCCACAGCTAACCTGGACCCTTCCAATGTGGTCAAGATAGAGGAGATTATCAGGACCATTAACCGGGAACTTAATACTACTATCATCATTGCCACCCATCACATGAACCAGGTGCGGCGGCTGGCTGACAGGGTGGGGATGCTGCTGGATGGAGAGTTGATCGAGACGGGCCGTGTGGAAGATGTGTTCGTGAAGGCCGCTGATGAGCGGACACGGGCTTTTATTGTGGGTGAGATGGTGTATTGAAGGGGGTGATCCCCCTACAATGGAGAATTGTCTGTTAGGGAAAGAAACCAGTCCAAATATATCGAGTAAAAGAAAAGGAAATATTTTCCTGGCTTTCTCTTTCGATCGAACCTGAAAAAGTTCATGCAATTCTTGGAAAAAATGGAACCGGTAAAAGTTCTCTTGCCTATCTGGCATGGTTGACAATCCCGCAGATTTAACTGAACAATTCGATCCATCCGAGTATATCCAGACCAATTCCCCATCAATGAAACTAAATAGGAATAAAACCTCTATGAAAGCACAAGTAAAACACATCGAAGTGTGTTTATTTACCGTATCAATATCGTAATCAATACTAACACGACAGGGAAACCATGGCAGAACTTGACAAACTGGACATAAAGATACTTTCGCATCTACAGGAAGATGGCAGGCAGTCATTCAGGGAAATCGCCAAAAAAACTCACACCAGCGTACCCACTATTGGCAGCCGTGTTGAGCGTTTGCAGCAGCTGGGCATCATTAAGAGATTCACTGTTGATATCGACCAGGGAAAAATCGAGGGATTTCAAACCGCAGTACTTATTATCGATATCAAGCCATCCGAGTCACAAGCTATCATATCCAGGCTATCCGGACTCGATGAGGTCGTAGAGATCTGCGTATCGTCAGACTCGGATGTTGGTATCATAGCAAAGGTCATGGGAAGCGCTGACGATGTTATGCGCATCCAGAACTCACTTACCGAACCCGGTATCAATAAAGCGCGGGCCATATTTATCAGAGATGTGATCAAAAAGGATGCCGCGAACATGGCAGCTTCTTTGATCAAGATGGCCTGTTCCTATTGCAACAAAGAGATGGCAGAGGGGGCTATAAAGAGCAAGATCGATGATAAGAACTATTATTTCTGCTGTAACACCTGTAAATCTGCATTTATGGATAAATACCAGGGATTTAAGAAAAAGCCATGAAATTGCAATGTACCATAGAGGTACAGGCAAAATTCATTCATGCTTCAATTTCTGCTTCATATTTTGACGGGCATTTTACCAGGATGTTGCGGGCATTGAAAACCTCATCAACATATTGTCCCTGTACCACGACGGGAAATTCACTATTAAAACTGTTCGGCAGGCTTCCTTTATAATATACATCAAAGGTGCCGGTGTCATCGGTCATTTTGAACATGAGTTCAGTGGTGCCCGGGTCCCAGGACACAGTGTTATTTACAACGCTTCCATTCACACTGATCAACTGTCCTTCATAATTCCCGGTTTTTACATCAGCTATTTTCACATAACTTGAAACAGAATTTCCTAATCCGGTTATTGTAAGATATCCTATCAGGAGTATAACGGCAATACCGGCCATAATGGTCTTATGTTTCCTGTTCATATGAGTTATACAATAAATGTAAGGTTATATTAGCTTTACGCTTGGTGTAAAATAAACTATTGTATGATATACAGTTCAAATTACTGTTAGCCCTAAAGTCTGATTACAGATATGAAAAAAAATAAGCGCAGAGGATTGGAAATCCCCCACGTAATCCTGAATTATTTTCAAAATAGTTCAATATCACTGAATAGGAACAAGCCTATGCGCATGAAACGTGGCACTTGCATGTTCCTTTATTAGCTTTCTTTACTTTTCGAATCACCATTAATAATCACCACTAAGTCTAAGGATTATTCATTTAAGCATTTTACGGTTTAACAAATGTAAACCAAATGTATTCACCAGATAAGATCATACTTTGTCGGGTCCACTCCATTGGCCAGACACAAAAGCGGATCGGGCGATACCATGCTGCCACCCCACAGTTTCGCCCTGTATCGACATCCTCCGCGACAGTCCTCGATAATGGCACATCCGGCACAGGACAGTTCATCCAGGT
>JAMJFV010000157.1:4568-4708 GCA_023544495.1 ANME-2 cluster archaeon | reverse complement strand
TATCAGTGATAATAAGTGCTTTATCGTGACTCGGATGAATAAGGGATTGATGAACTACAAGAATCGGGGGGAAGAAATCTAAAAAAAAAAACGGGCCCGCCGCGATTCGCAACCCCGATTACGCTTCAGGAGCGCGGTCC
>JAMJFV010000157.1:0-4468 GCA_023544495.1 ANME-2 cluster archaeon | reverse complement strand
TTGATACCTCACAAAAAGTGGGAAAAATAACAAAAAACGGGCCCGCCGCGATTCGCAACCCCGATTACGCTTCAGGAGCGCGGTCCGAGGTATCGCGCTTTGCTTGATACCTCACAAAAAGTGGGAAAAATAACAAAAAACGGGCCCGCCGCGATTCGAACGCGAGTCAATGGGTGTCTTCATAGATGCAATGCAGTTATTTCGAAGCCCATTAGGATGTCCTGGCTACCCTACGAGCCCGCAGGATAGTCTCTTGATGGAAATAAGATGTATTAAAGTTTTCCACATAAAGTCGAACCGCAACCGTCTTATTTGATTGCTTTGTTTCAAATTAGCATGACAAAAAAGGAAAAACTGACGGTCGTATTGTTCAATCCCATGCCTGTGAAACATCAAGTTGCTATTGTAAATAAAAAAACAACTTCGCTTCAGGTTCCTCTTGTAAATGTTCCTCTTTCCCTTCTGGCTATTGCAAGGATGGTCCGTGATGATTTTGATGTTCGTATAATCAATGCTGTGGTGGATACCAATTACGAAGAACTGATCCTTGACGCGTGCAAGGATGCGCTGTGTTTTGCTGTAAGCAGTATGACCTGCTATCAGATCCGCAATGGTATGAATGTATCTGCGGCTGTCAAGGAACGATATCCTGATATGCCTGTTATCTGGGGCGGTTACCATCCCTCAACTCAGGTTGAACAAACGCTTCAAGATCCTAACATAGATATTGTTGTGATCGGGCAGGGAGAATTGACCTTTAAGGAAGTTGTTGGCAGGCTTGCGAAAGAACAATCACTGGAAGGTGCACCAGGTGTATCCTACAAGGATAAGTATAGCGGGTGCATAATTACAAATTTACCTCGCGGTTTTACAGATCTTAACGAATTCCCACCAATTCCCTATGATATGGTGGATGTGGAAGCGCACATCAAGGGCTACAAGTTCGGGGAGCGATGTCTTGATTATTATATCAGCCAGGGATGCGCGGCAGGGTGCAGTTTCTGTTCTGAACCGATCTTTTGCGGCAGGAAATGGACAGGTCTTGAACCTGAGACTGTAGTTTCGGAACTTGAACATCTCGCAAAGACCTACAATATTGATACATTTATGATACGGGATAGTGATTTTTTTATCAATGGGAGCAAGGTGAAAGAGTTGTGCAATCTCCTGATCGCTAAAAACCTCGGGATTCGGATGACAAGTGTCAATGGTCGGATGGAGCAACTTTACCGTATGGATGATGAAGTCTGGGCACTTGCACGAAAGGCAGGTGTGCGTGAGGTTTTCATTGGTGTTGAAAGCGGCTATCAGGATGCGTTGGATGCTATGAACAAGGGCGCAAAGGTTAGCCAAAGCAAGATATGTGTGGAACAGTGCATCAAGCACGATATCGATGCCCGCGCTTCATTCATGGTGGGAATTCCGGGTCTGGATACCGGAGAGGAGATCAGGCACACATTTGAAGCGATCCATGATATGATATCTGTCTATGGTGAACAGGACCATCTTGAGCACATGGATATCCTGCTTTCGTTCTTTACTCCTTACCCGCATACTCCACTTTACCAGACGGCTGTTGAGTGTGGATTGCCCCCTCTTGAGACCCTTGGGGATTGGGGTGATTTTGACCAGGTGGACTTTAAGGCACCATGGATGTCGCAGGAATATTACGATCTTGTCATAAAGTTCAGGGATGGCATGCCATGGAACTCAGGATGCGATTTTGCGCAGTGGTGTGAGTTCTATTCAGGGATAATGGATGAATTTGGTAGGGTGTAGTTTCTGAATTGTATGACGTGTTAGTTATATGAAAAATATCCTAAGAGGACGCTAATGTCGCAGAGGGTTGTGTTTTTAGTAATATGTGCTTTTTAAAATTGCATTATATTCCGAATTTTAAAAATCGGGGTATAGTTTTGAATTCGTAATTGTAATAAAAAAATAATCTTAATCGTTATACTCCTGCAGCTTTGTTGCGGTTGGGTGTGTCGTCGCAACGTTTGACTATAATGATAAGTGACGAGTAATCAATAATCAACTACAAGATCTGCATCTCATTGAAATACGCCGCCTTCGGCGGTTACTACATTGGTTTTAGTTTTAGAAAAAATACGTTTAGCATTTAACCAGGTAAACAAATATCAAAATCGTTTTGTACCATTACCACACAACATCTACCCAATGACACCACAAGACTACTATGATATAATCATCGTGGGTGCCGGACCTGCGGGTTCAACGGCAGCCACATACGCAGCAAAAAACGGTGCATCAGTTCTTCTGATCGATAAGAAAAAAGACATTGGGACACCACTTCAATGTGGTGGATTCCTGCCTCACTATGAGGAGTTGCAGGCACTAATACCGGATGCTGAACTGCCCTTTACTCTTGAGAACTATCCGACAGACTGTGTTCTCACAACCACCAATTACCAGCGATTCATATCACCAAACGGAGATTCCAAAGGGTTTGAGGTTAATGCAGATGCACTTGATCGACGGCGATTTGACAAATATTTGGCAAAAGAGGCAGTCAAAGCAGGTGCAGAACTTCTTGTCGGGACAAATGTTAAGTCCATAAATGGAACGACAATAGAAGCAGACGGTATTTTTGGGAAATACACATTCAACTCAAAGGTCATCATAGGAGCAGACGGTCCCAACTCAATGGTTGCTAGATCAAAAGGACTGATGGGTGAACCTGACCCAATGGGAATGGCGACAGCACTGGAATACGAACTCACAGGCGTGGATGTTGATACGAATGCAGTTGAGATGTACTTTGGCCGGGACTACGTGCCTGGTGGATATGCATGGATCATATCACAGGGTGGTGACAGCGCAAATATCGGTGTTGGCATCCGTAACGCTTTGTGTGAAGAAGGTGTATCTGTTCGTGATTATCTTTACAGGTTCATGTACGAACACCCTGTTGCCAGTGAAAAACTAAAGAACGGGAAGATCGTTTCAGTCATTTCAGGACTCGTGCCGGTCGGTGGTTCTCCGAAAGTGACTGCCACAGAAGATACCCTCATAGTAGGTGATGCTGCAGGACATCTTATCGCAACCAATGGTGGCGGGATACCTACCGCAATGGTTGCAGGAAAAATTGCAGGTGAAACGGCGGCAGAGTTCATAGCCGGAAAATGTGCACTTACCGATTATGAAAAACGCTGGAGAGCACAGATAGGACTTGAGATCAAAACGGCTCTGTACGTAAGAAAACTCATGGACGGTCTCATGCGCTCCGATGCGATGATGTCATCAGCAGTCAAGATGATATCTTCAGAACATATGAAATCCTTACAGCGCGGACGACTACCCGACCCTGTCAAAAAAACACTACTTGGAATGAACATGGGGTTTGCATGACAATGCACGTATTCGTGTATGGTTCGTTGAAATTGCATTGCTCAAACCATGAGATCCTAAAAAATGCAAAATTCATCTGTGCATCACATACAGCCGAAATGTATACGATGCTCGATCTTGGTAAATTTCCCGGCGTTGTGAAGATTGATGATGATTCAATTCCCAAATCAAAGATCAATGGAGAAGTTTACGAAATAGACTATGATGTACTCAAATACCTGGATGAATTTGAAGGAATCTGGTTCACACGTGAGATGGTATCAATTGAATGTGGAATATCGGTATGGATGTATTTCTTAAATGCCATACCAGATGAATACGAAATAATTGAAAGTGGTATTTGGGGATTTTAAAAGAGAAATTTAATCAAAACAAATCAAATTTGCGACATCATATCGCAGGAAATAACATGGCAAAAAAAACTGCAATGGACACAATTTACTACGAAGCACACGGAAACCTATACCTAAATATTACAAATCAATGTAGTGCAAACTGTGTTTTCTGTATTAGAGATTTTTCAGATGGTGTTTACGGATACAACCTGCGCCTTTCACATGAACCTACTGATGATGAGATCATAAGAGAATTGGAAAAACTCGACCTCTCAAAATACAAAGAAGTGGTATTCACAGGGTTTGGGGAACCCACGATACGACTGGATGAAGTGCTTGGGGTCACACACTGGCTAACTGAGCGCAACATGGCCGTCAGACTTGATACAAACGGACATGCTAACCTCATTAATCCTGACAGGGACGTAGTCTCCGAGTTAAAAGAAGCAGGATTGAGTGCCGTGTCAATAAGTCTTAATGCCGAGTCTGAAGAATTGTACAACAAACTGTGCAGACCTGTCTATGACAATTCATATCAGGCAATGCTTGATTTCACAAGATCTGCACTGGAGGCAGGAATACAAACAAGGATGACCGTTGTTGGTATGCCTGAGATCGATATTGAAAAATGTGAACTTATCGCACATGAGATTGGTGTTGATTTTCATGTGCGATAGATTATTTCGGTAGAAATAATCGACAGAGGATTTCGGTAGAAATAATCGACAGAGGATTTCGGTAGAAATAATCGACAGAGGATT